>JAGVTS010000066.1 GCA_019136685.1 Bacillota bacterium
GGATGCAGCTGCTTTGGCGGCTCTGGCTGCCTTTCTGGCCCTGGCGGCCCTTGCTTGACGCCCGCCCCTCCTGGACGAACGGCGTCGAGACGGAGGCGTATCCGCAGTCTCGGCAGTCGCCGGAGCTGAACCCGCCCCAGGCGGAGGAGTTGAGGTTGTTGCATCTGCCGCGGCGACTGCCTCAACCATCCCGGGAGTCGACTCGGTAGCGGCCTGTTCCGAAGGCGGCCCGTCAGCCAGGCTTGCAGCCGGCGCAGGCAATTGCTTTGTAGGCTGATCGTTCGCCTTCGCTCGGCCCGAACTCCGCCTTGACCTGCGGCCGTTGCGCCTGGCGCCCCGGCTTGAGGTTGACGCCGCTGCCGGTTTCTCAACATCGGCGTCCTTGCCAGGCGCGGGCTGCGGCTCTTTTGCGGATTGCTTGGCGCCCTGCGCCTGACCGGCTGCCTTATTGCTTGGCGCCCTGCGCCTGACCGGCTGCCTTTCCTTCCTGCGCGGGCTGTGCCTTCTCCGGGTCCTGTGGCTTGCCCTGCTGTTGAGCCTGGCCCTGGGCCTTGGCCTTGGCCTGCGCCCTGCTCCGCCGCTTTGGCTGGGCCTTCTGGGAAGCCTGGGCTTTGTCCTGGGCCTGGGCCCGAGGCTGAGCAGGAACAGGGTCAGGAGCAGGGGCAGAGACGGCGCCGGCGGCGACGGTCTTGTCCTTGCCCGCAGGTTCCCGGGTATCGGTGGCGGGGACTTGCTCGCCGGCCATGGGCTCCTGGACCTGCTCATCCCCGGCAACACTGTCATCGGTAGATACTAGGCGCGCGCGAGCGTACGTCTTGAAGACTTTGCTGACCTTTGCCTTCACGCGCGTTCCGATCATCCGGCCGGCGCCCTCCACGTCGATGACGTATCCCTCGAGCCGCGCTATTCCGTCGCGACTGTTGGTCATGTGTGGTTCCTCTATCACCACGTCAATGAGGTCGCCGGTCACCACCGGCAGGGCCTTCCTCTCCACGTCCTCCCTGGTGCCTACGGCCGCCACTACAATGTCCTCTACCTTCTGGTCGAAACTCCCCTTGACGTATATCGCCTTGCCGGTCTCCTCTTCTAGAGCCGCAAGGTTGGATCCACCCGACCCTATCAGCACCGCGGCCACCGATGGGTGTAGCAACACCAGCATCGCCGGCTGAGAAGTTGACAAAGCTTCCTTCTTGATAGCACGCATCGCGCGGAATGCCAATGTCTCCTCGGAGAGGATTCTTCCCCTGCCGTCGCACATAGGGCACACTTTCATCATCGATTCTGCCAGACCTTGCTGGACCTTCTTGCGAGTCATCTCGACCAAGCCGAGCTGAGTGAATCCCAGCACGGAGGCTTTGGTCTTGTCGCGCGCGAGCGATTCCTCGAGCTTGCGCACGACCTGTTTTTGGTGGTCTTCATCGTCCATGTCGATGAAGTCCGCGATGATTATCCCGCCAATGTTGCGCAGTCTCATCTGACGGGCGACTTCCGAGGCAGCCTCCAGATTAGTCTTGAGGACGGTGTCGGCAAGGCATGTGGACCCGGTGAACTTACCCGTGTTTACGTCAATGACCGTTAAGGCCTCAGTGTGATCGACCACAAGATACCCGCCGCAGGCCAGCCAGACTTTGCGTCTCAGCGCTCGGGCAATCTCATCCTCCAGCCCGTACGAATCGAAGATCGGCTCCCGACCTGTGTAAAGGTGCACTTTGTCGCGCATAGGTTCGGGGCACATCTTCACAAGGTCATTGACCTTCTTCAGGTCGTCGGGATCGTCCACGACAAACTGCGTGACATCTTCGGCGAAATGGTCGCGAACCAGTCGAAACACTAGATCGTAATCCTTGTGCAGCAGTGCCGGCGCCTTGGCGCGCCTGCCCCGAGCCTGAATCCTGCGCCACAGTTTCACCAGGAACTGAATGTCCGCGGCGATCTCTTCCTGGCTGAGGCCCTCGGCAACCGTGCGCACGATGACGCCCATGCGCTTGGGCTTGGCCGCTTGCGCGATCTTTTTCAGTCGATCTCGCTCACCGTCTTCGTCTATCCTCCGCGAAACCCCTACGTAGTCTACGGTGGGCATCAGCACGACATACCTGCCCGGAAGCGTGATGTCAGTGACTACCCGGGCGCCCTTGGTCCCGATAGGTTCCTTGCTGACCTGAACAATGATCTCCTGTCCGGGCTTGAGAATGTCCTTGATCGAACGTGGCTTCTTGTTCGGCACCGTAATCTCTTCGCCGTCCGCCTCGCGCACAATCCGCCCTTCGCGGCCATTTCGCCCCGCGAGGGCATCGTCTACATACAGAAATACGTTTCGTTCCAACCCCACATCGACGAAGGCCGCCTGCATACCGGGGAGCACGTTCTCGACGATTCCCCTATATATGTTCCCGGCGTACCTCGGATGAAGCGACCTCTCGATAAACAAGTCGACCAGCACGCCATCTTCGAGTACCGCGGCTCTGACTTCGCCGCTTTCGGAGTTGACAATGATCTCTCTGGCCATCTAACTCAACTCCCCGCCATGACCCAATCTTTGCATTCAACACTCATCGGTGACACAAGGTCCCCGCCTTCTCTATCAGTGAAATATAGGCCCGTCCTGTGGATACAGGATCGCCCGGTGAATTCATGCCCCTCGACAGGCGCGCCTGTGCGGCCTCGCATCGCGTCAAGATGGCCCATGAGGTCCTGCGGGCGGAGGTGGGCCCGTCCTCCACATGCCAGGGTACATTCCAGGGCGCCACTGCTTGACCAGCAAAGCTCGCGCACCATCGGACGTATCTCGGCCCGGCGCCGCCCGCTCTTGGTGTTGACCTCTGCAATCGCGCTGTCGGACGAGAGGAACTCCAGTACCGCGTCTTCCAGTTCAGGCCGGATGCTAGCATGAACACTCACGCAGTAGGATGCCCATTCTATGCGGGAGGCCAGGGCCGGCTTGCCCTCTGCGGCGCACACCGCTATCACCGGCATTCCCGGCGGCACCGCTGACCGCAGTCGTTCGAACACCTGCTGCGTGGACAGATCGCCCAGGTCCGCCGTATTCAGCTCCATGTCGAGGTACTCAGCCTCGCTGGTCATGCCTACGCCCAGAGCAGTCGCAAACGAGATTTTCGGGTGAGGATGGTACCCTCCCGAGTAGGCCACCGGGATCCGTGCGCGCCTAACCGTGCGCTCGAATGCCCTCATGAATCCCAAATGCGATACAAACCTTATCTCCTCGCCCTTTCCGAGCCGCACCCGAACCGTCGCCGCTTGACTCATATCTGTTCGCCCCCTTGCGAGGAGTTCCCGGCAAATGCCCCGGCCAGCCTGACGCGGACATCGTCACGGCAGACGCCACAGCCCGAACAGCCGGCCTCTCGGCAGTCGGGCGTAGTGAGCCCGCCCTCTGCACGATGCGCCTCGCGCACCAGGAACTCGCGGGAGATGCCCATGTCGATATGGTCCCACGGCAGCGGTTCACTGTACCCATACTCAGCGTTGGCCCAAGTGGAAGAGTCCAGACCAACGTCGGCAAAGGCCTGCCGCCAGAGGTCCGGCCTAAACTGCTCCGACCAACCGTCAAACCTACAGCCCAAGCCGACAGCGCGCTCAATGACCTGCGCCAGCCTGCGGTCGCCTCTGGCGAATGCGGCCTCCAGGTGACTTGCCCAGACGTCGTGGAAGGATACCGAAAGGCCGCGCGCCCGCATGCGCTCCTTGAGGTAAGACTGCTTCTGTTCCAGCTGTTCGCGGGTGTTCTGGGCAAACCACTGGAACGGCGTATGCGGTTTTGGGACAAAAGACGATACACTGACATTCACCCGCGCCCGGCCGGCCTTGCCGCGGGCGCCGGCGACCTGCCGCCCCAATTGGAGCACGCGCCTGGACAAGGCGGCAATGCCGTCGATATCCTCGAAGGTCTCAAAAGGCAGGCCGATCATGAAGTACAACTTGATCTGGTCCCACCCCGACTCGAACGCGTCGGTGGCCGCAGAAATGAGGTCATCCTCTGTAACGCCCTTGTTAATGATGTCGCGCATACGCTGTGTCCCGGCTTCCGGAGCGAACGTCAGCCCGGTGCGGCGCGACTTTTCCACATCCCGTGCCAGGGCGATGGAGAACGAGTCCACGCGTAGCGAAGGCAACGATACGGCAACGCCCTGGGGGCCGTACTCCGCCGCCAGCTTCGAGATGAGTTCCTTTATGCGCGTGTAATCCGCGCTGGACAGTGAAAGCAGCGACAGCTCTTCATAGCCCGAACTGCCCACAAGCGCCTCCGCGAGCTTACACAGGTTCTCCATGCTGCGCTCGCGCACGGGCCGGTAGATCATGCCTGCCTGACAGAACCGGCATCCCCTGGAGCACCCCCGCATTACCTCCAGCGCCACTCGGTCGTGGACTGCCTCCAGAAACGGTACAACGAACTTCCTGGGGTACTCAGCAGAATCCAGGTCGGTCACCACCCGGCGCGTCACCCGGTTCCCGAGCGCAGGCGAATAGACGCCCGCAATCCGCGCCAGCCTGTCCACGATCTCCCGCCTAGGCGCGCCCTCGCGTTTGCCTCTGGCTGTTTCGCGCATGACGTCGGCGATGGCCTCCTCGCCGTCACCCACGACGATCAGGTCTAGGAAGGGCGCCATCGGCTCGGGATTCGACGCACATGGCCCGCCCGCGATGACTATAGGGTCTCCCTCGCCTCTCTCGTCGGCGCGCGCCGGTATCCCCGCGAGCTCAAGCATGCACAGAACATTTGAGTATGTCAGCTCATACTGGAGAGTAAAGCCCATGAGGTCGAAGCTCCGGGCAGGCGTGTAGGTCTCCAGGCCGTATAGCGGAATCCCGTGTAGTCGCATCTGTGACTCCATGTCGGGCCAGGGCGCAAAGGCGCGTTCAGCCACCCAGGCTGGGTTCCTGTTCACGATGTCGTACAGTATCTTGAAACCGATGTACGACATCCCTACTTCATACACGTCGGGAAAGGCCAGAAGCAGTGTAGCCTCTGCGCCTCCGTGGTCGCCGACTCCGGCGTTCAACTCGTGCCCGGTGTATCGGGCGGGCTGCGACACGTTTGGAAGTATATCTGTTACCAGTAGGTCCTTGTTCACCATCAATGCTTGCTTCCCCTCACCAGTGTTCCCAAGTTCACCCCGGGGCCCCGGGCGCAGACCCCATCCATCAGTTCAATTTCAGAAAGACGGCCCACCTCTCTGCCGTCGGGCGCCACCACAGATATGATCGCAAACTGCTGCCCGGAAAGCCGGCCGAGCACTGCGCCCGCGCGCGCGTCCGGACTTGCGGCCACCAGTGCCGCCGGCGCAAACCCCTGCCGCGCGAGCCCCGCCCGTTTCCTCATCACCGACCGCATGGCTGCGTACGGCGCCGAGCGCGCCTCGCGCCCCGCCTCCACCCAGACAAGCACGCCCATGGCCATCACGAGCGGGTTCAAAGCTCCGGCCGCCGCCCCCACTGCGCCGGCTGCAACCGCCAGGCCGCCGATCCACCGTGATACGTTCACTGCGGTGCGGGTGGCTCCGGGCACCCCCATCCGTTCCGTCAGAAGGGCCCGGAGCACCCTCCCGCCATCCAGGGGAAATGCCGGCACCAGGTTGAGCAGGGCAAGCACGATGTTGGCGCCGATGAAGAACTCAGCACCCGCAATATCAGGTTTACCGTATACCAGAAGAATATAGCCCGCGCCTGCCAAAACCAGCGATGTCATGGGGCCCGCCATGGCCACCGCCGCCTCCGCCTCTGCCCGCAGTTCGATTGCATCGTCGACGCGGACGGCCGCTCCTATGGGCGTGATCCTGAGCTCTGTGACCGTCAATCCGAAACCCGCTGCGACTACGGCATGGGAGATCTCGTGCACCAAGAGCGATGCAAACACCACCACCCATTGCCACAGGCTGCCGGCGAGGGCGTACAGGACGGCAAACACCACCACAAGCGGGTCGACGGCGATCTCCACGCGCATTCGCCCCATGAACGCCTCCCCCCAGGCTCCGCCCAAAGCTCCAGGACTCCTATGAGATTATAGTGGCACACCCCGGCGCCTAGAAGACGATCTTCTTTCTCCTCATGTGGATGCTCTGCAAGAGCGCAACTCCCAGCATGGTCGCGATAAGGGAGCTCCCGCCGGCGCTGAAGAAAGGTAGCGGGATGCCTGTGCATGGCGACACGTTCATGGTCATGCCCACATTCACGAATATGTGGACAAGCATGATAGTCGCGATGCCCACGGCAACCAGGCTGCCGAATCTATCGCGAGCGGACTGGGCCACACCGTAGCACCGGCGCACTATGAAAAAGAGCAGCGCCAAGGCGGCGATGGCCCCCAAAAAGCCCAGTTCTTCGGCGATCACCGAGAAGATGAAGTCGGTATGGTGCTCTGGCAGGAAGTTGAGACGAGCCTGTGTGCTCTGACCGAAGCCCTTGCCCGCGAAACCGCCCGAGCCGATAGCTATCACCGACTGGGTGACGTTCCAGCCAAACCCGCGCGGGTCGAGGCCTGGGTTGAAGAAGACCAGTATCCGCATTCGCTGATGCTCTTTGAGAAGGAAAAAGTACGAGAAGGGTGCGATCACGAACAGGCCCACCCCTATGATGAGCCCCAGCAATTTCGGATCGGCGCCTGCTGCGTACATCATCGCAAAAAACACAGGCGCGAGCACCAACGCGGAACCAAGGTCATTCTCGGCGATCACGAGCCCCATAGGCAGAAGCGCCAAAACGGCGGGGACTATGAGGCTGCGAGGAGTCGACAGGTCATCCTGCTGCACCAAGTAGGCAGCGAGGCCAATAACCACTGCAATCTTCGCATACTCTGAAGGCTGTATAGCGATGGGGCCGATCCTGATCCAGCTCATGGCCCCTTTACTCGGCGTGCCCAGCACAAATACGCTGGCTAGCAACGCGAGACCCCCAATGTATACGAGGTTCGCAAAGCGCGCCAGATAGCGGTAGTCGATGGCCAATACCACCACCGAAGCCACCGCGCCCATCGCCGCCGCGACTACCTGCTTCTTGACGTACAAGAACGGATTGTCGGACGTGAGGCGCACATTCCACCTGGTGGCACTGTATATCATCGCACAGCCAAACAAAATTGCGAGAACAACGGCTCCGAGTAGCGCGAAATCGAGGTTCTTGAGGAGCCTCCTCTCGATGAGCATGCGTTAGCCTCCTGCCGTATGCCGGATAGTCGCCTGGGCGCTCTTACCTCGCGCCCGCTCCCGAGCTTCGCTTGACCTCCCTCACTGGAATACTAGCCACTATGGCCACTGACGCGTCGGAGTTGTCGAACTCCACACGCATGTTGGATTCGTCTATGTCCAGGTACTTGGTTATCACCTCGATCAGGTCCGTCTTAAGCTGCTCCATCAGGCCGGGCGACAGCGTAGCGCGGTCCTGGACCAGGACCAGCCTCAGTCTGTTCTTCGCAGTATCCCGGCTGGAAGGTCCCTCTAGCCTTCCGAAAAGCCGCTGCAAAAAGTCCATCACGGCTCTCTACCCCCTCGCCCTTGCAAACCATCTGATGATCCTAGTGAACCAATCTTCTTCCTCAGCCGCGGCAGCCATGGGCACGTCTTCCCCCATAATGCGCGCGGCCACGTCGCGGAAGGCACGCCCGGCTTTGGACTTCTCGTCCATGACCACGGGGACACCCTTGTTGGTAGCCACGATTATCGCCTCGTCATCAGGGATCACGCCCAGTAGCTCAATCTTGAGATGCTCGAGCACATCATTGACATCGAGCATGTCGTGTTTCTTCACCATATCAAACCTGATCCTGTTGATGATCAGCCACGGCTCGGCGATGCCCTCGTGTTCCAGCATGCCTATGATGCGGTCGGCGTCTCTGACGGCCGACATCTCCGGAGTAGTGACGACAATGGCCTTTTCGGCCCCGGCCACTGCGTTCTTGAAGCCCTGCTCTATGCCTGCCGGGCAGTCGATAATGACGAAATCAAATGTGCTTTTCAGTTCGTCGGCAACCGCTCGCATCTTCTCGGGAGTCACTGCCGTCTTATCCCTGGACTGGGCCGCCGGTAACAACGAGAGGTTCTTGATATCCTTGTGACGTATCAGGGCCTTATGCGCGTCCACCACGCCGTCCACAACATCGACCAGATTGTGGAATATTCTGCCTTCCAGGCCGAGTACCAGGTCCAGGTTGCGGAGGCCGATGTCCGCGTCGATCAGCGCAACACTGGGGCCCATCGTCGCAAGCGCTGCCCCGATACTGGCAGTTGCGGTCGTCTTTCCGACTCCGCCCTTGCCGGAGGTCACTACAATTACACTTCCGCTCATACGCCAAACACCGTCCCCTAGTGAGTTGTCCAGGGCTCAATGACTATGGCTCCGTCCCGGAGGAATGCTGCTTCAGGACTAAGAGGCGCCTGCACCTCGCCATCGGGCGACCTCGCGATTCTGTCTGCTATTCTGAGCTGAGTGGGCATGAGTCGCAGGGCGACTACCCTGGCATCCTGTTTGCCGTTGGCGCCGGCATATGCCACTCCGCGCAGGCAGCCGAAGACCACAATATCTCCGGTGGCGCACACTTCCGAACCAGGGTTGACGTCTCCCATGATAACGATGTTCCCGTCGAATGACACCGACTGCCCTGACCGCAGCGACCGCCGGATCATCACGGTGTCGGCTCCGGGCAGGCCCTGGGCCTGGCCTTCCCCACTGCCCTCAGGTTCGCTCGCGCGCGGATCAGGAACCTCGTCGCCTCCGGCCGCCGCATCCCGGCTCCGCTCCTCCATCCACAGCCCATGATCTTCCAGCACCGACCTGACCTCCTCGATCCACTCTGGAGGGACCACTGCGCCCCGTGTCTCCACACTCACTCGGGCTCCGGAGTAAAACCCGCCCGCCTCGTGAAGCCGTCGCTCCAAGGCGCGCTTGAGATTCTCGATGTTATCCTCCGCATCGAGAACCAGGCGAAGACCGCTGCGCGTTCCAACGAAAATGACTTCCTGTGACTTCAACCGTACCACCGCCGAATGAGCCTATCTATGGAGCATTCGCCTTCGTCCACCTATTTCCTCCCTGTGGCCGGGCTCACGGCTCAATCCAGAGGAAACGAATCTTCGTCGGCTGCCTGCCCGCCGCTCTGCTCCGCCCCGGCAAGCTTCGAACCGAAGTACGCCTCCATTATCGCCCTGGCCACCGGCGCCGCGGCCGTCCCGCCGCCTCCGCCCTGTTCTATGAGCACGGCCACCACGATCTCCGGATCGGAAGCAGGCGCCCATCCTGCAAACCACGCGTGCGAGTCCCCCGGAGGCGACTGCGCAGTGCCCGTCTTGCCCGCGGTCGGAATAGGAAATCCGCTGAAGGCCCAGGCCGCAGTGCCTGTGCGGGTTACCTCCGTAAGGCTAGCATGGAGGAAATCCCACGTCTTCTTGGAGAGATCGGCGCTACGGGCCAATTCCGGCTCTGACTCGGCCACGACCGACCCCTCCGGCGTCACCACCTGCCGCACCAGATGAGGGGTGCAGATTGACCCCCGCATCGCGATTCCGCCATATGCTGCCGCCATCTGCAGCGGAGTCACCGTTACCTGCTGGCCTATGGCGTAGCTGAGACGTTCGCCCGGCATGAACTCGCGCGTCGCCGAGTCGGGAACGGCCCCGGTCGACTCGGGAGGGGTATAGCGCAGGCCAGTCGGGTACGACAGCCCGAAGGCCTTGGCCATCGCAGCCATTTGGTCGGCGGTGAGCCTCCTGCCCAGTTCATAGAAGACGACGTTGCACGAGTTGGCCATACCCTGAGCCAGGTTCTGATTCCCATGTGTGCGCCCGCTGGACCAGGCCGAGCACTTCTTCCCGAAGTAACGCGACGACACCGACGGTGTGCACAGGAACCTCTCATCCAGGCTGACCTGCCCGGATTCTAGCGCTGCCATGGCCGTGAAGGGCTTGAACGTAGAACCAGGCGGGTAAGCGCCTGAAACAGCCCTGTTGAACAAGGCCGACACCCCCGTGCTCACGCGACGCCAGTTCTCCTCAGAGATCTTCGGCACGAACCAGCCCGGGTCGTATCCGGGCTCAGACGCGAGCGCCAAGATCTCGCCGGTACGCGGGTCGATGGCTACTGCCGCCCCGGCTCGGGCGTTCTTGTACTTCCCGGCCGCAAGCGACGCAAGTTGCGAGCGAAGTGCCTCCTCAGCGGCCCGCTGCACGCGCGCGTCAATCGTAAGGACCAGTGTTGCACCGCCCACAGGCTCCGTGAAGCCTACCGTCCCTCTTGGGCGCGACAGCGAGTCTACCTCGATCTGAGTAATGCCGTCCTGTCCGCGCAAGTACTCTTCGAATTCGCGCTCCAGCCCAGTCTTGCCTATGCGGTCGCGTCCGCGGTAGCCGCGGTCGCCCAGTTGCTTCAGTTCGTCCTGGCTGATCTGGCCCACATATCCTATGATCGCACCGGCGAGCATCCCGTGAGGGTAGCTCCTGTATGGTTCCTCTTCGATAATGACCCCGGGCAGGTCCACCCGGTGCTCCGAGATCCTCATGACGATCTCGGCAGGCGCGTCTTCAAGAAGACGAGCAGGCTGATATGGAACGCCATACTTGCCCTGGGTTT
Source organism: Bacillota bacterium (assembly GCA_019136685.1). Taxonomy (GTDB): domain Bacteria; phylum Bacillota; class DTU025; order DTU025; family DTU025; genus UBA5389. The sequence continues at coordinate 10,573 of JAGVTS010000066.1, forward strand.
GACCTTCAATCTTCGCCTCAATCTCTTCGCTCGTCATGCCAAGCAGCCGGGAGAGCAGTTCCACCTCGCTCTGCCTGTCCTGGAACTCCTGCGGCATCGCGGAGACTGTGTGGGCCATCCTGCTCGTCACGAGCACCTCGCCGTTTCTATCGACCATGAGGCCGCGCGGGGCGGAAACCGGCACTACCGCAATCCTGTTGGCCGTTGAACGGCTCTTGAAGTAGTCGCCGCGCATTACCTGCAACTGCCACAGTCTTCCCACGAGCACAATGAGCAGGGCCATCGCTACGATCTGGAACGTTCTCAGCCGGCGCTCGAAGCCCTTCTGAGTGCGGTCCATCATGTCCATGATGTTCATGTTCATGGCGATCAGCTCCGCCCGTGCCCGCGGGGGCGCAACCGTACACTGGCTGCCGGTTCAGCTTGAACAAGGGTGCGCTGTCGCTCCCGCGGAAGAAGGTAAATCCACCTGTAAACAAATACGCCCGCGCAGCAGTTGAGCGCGGTCAGCCAAGGCGTCACTACACATACCGCCCGCTGCAAGTCAACCCGGGCGCCGAACGATCCTATGGAGAACATGTACACAGCCTCACGCACCCAGGTGGCCACGGCGATCACCACGGCCGGGGTGAGCAGGCTCTCCTTGAACAGTTGGGGTTCGACAATCCCGATCAGGGCCGCCGCCGCCATGTCCGCCCCGACGCCGGCGCCGACGAAAGCTCCTGTCAGCCCGTCCTTGATCAGCCCGCCCACGGCAGCAAGAGCCACGCCCGGGCCGCCGCCGGCCGCTATGGCCACAGCCGCCGAGAGGCAGAAGACGAAGTCGGGAACGACGACGCCGGGTAGAAGCGCAGGCACAACAGCAGTCTGCAACAGCACCGAGGCAAACAGGGTAGCAACGATTCGAGCCGGCTTCATCGCGCCGCCCCCCGAGCGGGATCGATGAGCACCAGCACTTCCTCAAGACGCTGGAAATCCACGCGCGGCCTAGCTGTGGCCGTCTTCGACACCCCGTATTTGTCCTGCTCGACGCTGATTACATCCGCGACGATGTGCCCTCTGGGATAGATGCCCCCCATGCCCGACGTGACGATGACATCGCCAGCTACGATATCGCATTCGGCGCCGATGGGACGTACCTGAAGAAGCCCCGATCCGTCGCCTATTCCTTCGGCTATGACCAGATCGCGCGACCTGGAGTTGATACCCCCGATCGCGCTGCGCGGGTCGATTGCAAACAACACAGTCGCTGTGTGGGCAGTAACAGACGTAGTGCGTCCTATTACGCCCCTGGGGCCCACGACCGCCATGCCGCTGGCCAGGCCTTGACCGGATCCTTTATCGATCACGGCCGATTCCAACCAGCTGCCGGGATCACGGTAGACGACACGAGCCGCCACTGTACGTCCTTCAAGTGACGACTTCAGCTGGAGCAGGCTGCTCAGCCGGGCGTTCTCCCGGGCGGCTTCGGAAAGCTGCACGACCTCGGAGCGGAGATGGTCAACCTCAGCGCTGAGGGCTTCATTCTCCCGTTTCATCCGGCCTATGGACACCACAAATGAAACCCACGACGACACGGCTCTGCTCACGTAGTTAGCGCCACGCGCAACGGGCGCAAACACCTCGCGCAGCACGTGCTCGGCCGCCGACAACCTTTCACGGTCGCGGGCTGTGGAGTATATGAGAGTAGCCAGGAGGATCACACTCACGCAGGTGACGATGGCTCTCCTCCTCGTTAGTAGCTTGTTCACAGGAGCGCCCCTCCCGGGCACCGCACCCTACTTGAGCCTGCCTGACGATACAAGCACCCGCCGGTAAGTGTCGAGATGCTCCACGACGATGCCCGCTCCCCTCACCACGCAGGTAAGAGGGTCCTCTGTAAGGTACGAAGGCATCCCGGTAGCATCCGAAAGCAGCCTGTCGAGGCCTTTCAGCATGGACCCGCCGCCTGTCATCGCTATTCCCTTGTCAATAACGTCCGCCGACAGCTCTGGCGGCGTCTTCTCCAAGGTGCTGCGAACAGCATTGACTATCTCGGCTACTGTGTCCGAAAGGGCCTGCTGTATCTCGGTGCTGGATATTGTGACGGTCTTGGGTAGCCCGTTGACGATATCGCGCCCGCGGGCCTCCATCGTCTCTTCCTGCTGGACCGGGTATGCCGAACCCACCGTCTTCTTTATCTCTTCAGCGGTTCGCTCGCCTATCATCAGGTTGTAGTTGCGCTTCATGTAGTTCACAATGGCCTCATCCATCTTGTCGCCTGCGGTGGTGATGGATTTGGACGCCACTATGCCCCCGAGCGAGATCACGGCCACCTCAGTAGTGCCCCCGCCGATATCCACCACCATGTTGCCTGTGGGATCTTCAACGGGGAGCCCCGCGCCGATGGCGGCGGCCATGGGCTCCTCCACGAGGCAGGCTTCCTTGGCGCCGGCCTGCATGGCCGAATCATGGATCACCCGGCGTTCAACCTGGGTAACGCCTGAAGGCACGCCTATGACTACCCTGGGCTTGAACACGCCGTGGCGCCGGGACGCCTTGTCGATGAAATGCCTGAGCATCGTGACTGTGACGTCAAGGTCAGCAATGACTCCATCCCGTAGAGGACGCACCGCGACGATACTCGCAGGAGTTCTGCCCACCATCTTCTTGGCGTCGTATCCGACGGCTAGGATCTCCTGGCTGTCATGATCGATGGCGATAACCGAGGGTTCCTGAAGCACTATTCCCTTACCTCTTACGAAGACAAGTGTATTGGCAGTGCCCAGGTCGATTCCCATATCCCGCGACCAGCCGCTGAAGAGAGAAGCAAAGGCCATAACGGATGGCTCCCTTCTGAACAGGATTTATCACTGTAGTGTCATTGCAGTCTCAGCGTTCTTGTTGCTGCGGCGAACCGAGCAAGCCCTTTTCGCGCAGGCTCACATATACATTGTCGCCAATGATTATGTGGTCAAGCACTTCTATTCCAAGCATCGATCCCGCCCGCACCAGGCGCTTGGTGATAGCCAGATCCTCTGGGCTGGGCGCAGGATCTCCGCTCGGGTGGTTATGCACAAGTATAACAGCCGCGCTGCCCACCTTTATCGCAGCCCGGAACACCTCGCGAGGATGCACGATGGACGAGTTGAGCGTGCCCACGGATATCGTCGCCGTATCTATCACTCTGTTCCGGGTGTCCAGGAAAACCGCTCGGAACTCTTCCTTCTCAAGATAGCGCATGCCCGGCATCAAAAGGTCGGCGACATCGCCCGGGTTGGCCGCCGCCGGCCTGGACTCGCTTTCGGACAGAAGCACTCTTCGCCCGAGCTCAATGGCTGCCTGTATCTGCACAGACCGCACTGACCCTATCCCCGGTATGTTCGATAGCTCTGCTACACTGGCCGTAGCCAGCCTGCGCGCGCTGCCGAAGTAAGACAGCACACGCGATGCGACGTCAACAGCGCTCTCGCCGCGCCGGCCGCACCTGATAATGATTGCCAGCAGTTCTGCGGTGGAGATGGCCTCTGGCCCGAACTCCAAGAACCGCTCCGTGGGGCGCTCCCCGGGCGGCATCTGAAGAATACCGCGTTTGCCGTTACTCATGGTCACACCTCGCCTGCGGCTTATTGCAAGCACGGCCGCGGGTTGGTCAACCATGTTGATGAACAAGCGACAAGGCGCCTGAAAACTACAGCGTGTCCACGCCGAACTCCGACAACATGATGGCGAGTTTGCCGAGAGGCAGCCCCACCACGCAGTTGTAATCGCCGCGGATCCCCGTAACGAGCAGGCTGCCCAGCCCCTGGATGGCGTAGGCGCCGGCCTTGTCCATTGGCTCGCCTGTGGCCACGTATCTTTCAATGCTGGCCTCGGAAAGCTGCCTGAACCTGACCGCCGTCACCTCATAATCAGTGAGCGACCGCCCGCTCCCCGCGTCAATCAGCGCCACTCCTGAGTATACCTGATGCTCCCTGCCGGACAGGGCGCGCAACATCTTCGCAGCATCAGCCGAGTCGACGGGCTTGCCCAAGACCTGGCCGTCGGCAACGACTATCGTGTCGGCGCCGATCACAATCCCGGCCTTGAGCCGCTTGGCAACATCGGCCGCTTTGGCGTGCGCGAGAAGCATCACCAACTCTTCGGGGCGCCCGGCCGAGATGCCGCCTTCAGCTACTTGACTTGGAATTACGTCGAACTTGAGGCCAATCTCCTGCATCAGCTGGGAACGCCTCGGAGAAGCCGATGCCAGCACAAGCCTGGGCGAACGCCTCTCGTCGGCAACCGAGCCCGCGCAGGACGGGCAAGTGACGGTGTGCATGCTCGAAACCGCCTCCAAACTCGACAAGAGCGATGCCAAGAGGCACCGCCCTCGGGGCCGCAAATCCCTTATTCAAGTCTACCATTTGAAATCCGCGTTTACAAGGAGCATCTCTCGATTGACGATCCCTGCTCAGCTCGCCGCCTTGGAACCCTCGCCGCCCGACGCAGACGCCAGATTCTCACAGCCGGCGCCGGCAGGCAGAGCCGGCTCGATCTTGGCGTAGTCGATGATGCACTTGGCAGGGCACTTCTCCACGCATATGCCGCACCGCGTGCACTTGGAATTATCTATCACAGCCAGGTTGTCGACTATGGTGATGGCTTTCTCAGGGCAATTCTTGGCGCATATGCCGCACCCGATGCAGCCGATCGAGCATACCTTCTTGACTTCGGGTCCGCGCGCGTGCGACCGGCACATCACGTTCACCGAGTCTTTCTTGGAGCGCAGCCCGATGATGCCGCGAGGGCATGCCGCAACACATTTGCCGCAACCCGTGCATAGATCATCGTCCACCTTGGGCAGGCCGTCCTCGCCCATGCTCATGGCGCCGAACGGGCAAGCCGAGACGCACGAGCCCAAGCCGAGGCATCCGTAGGTGCACCCTTTGGACCCTCCGCCCACAAGCTGAGCTGCGCGGCAATCGCGGATGCCGTGGTACTCGAAGAGCTCGATGGCACGGGTCCGATCGCCCAAACACATCACTCGAGCGTACTTGGGCTCTGCCGACGAGTCCAGCTTCACGCCCATGATCTCCGCCACCTTGGCCGCCACGGGCGCCTTGCCCACAGGACAGGCGTCCGCCGGGGCATTGCCGGCTACCACTGCGTCGGCAAGGCCTGAGCAACCCGGATAGCCACATCCGCCGCAGTTGGCGCCGGGCAGCACCTCGAGTATCTCGTCCACTCGCGGGTCTTTCTCAACCGCGAACTTCCTGGCCGCAACCCCGAGCGACAGCCCGAATATCAGACCCAGTGCCCCCATGCTCACGAGAGCAATAAGGCTGTTCATGTGTTACACCCCCGTCTACCCTACCATTCACAAAAAGCGCCGGTGCGCCACGCGCAAGGCGCAACTAGAGCCCGATGAACCTAGCCACGTCGAACCCGGAGAACCCGAGAAACGCCATGGCGAGCAACCCTGTGGTGACCAGAGCAATCGGGAATCCCTGCATAGCCTGGGATATGGGCGCCAAGCGCTGCCTTTCCCTGATGGCCGCAAAGAGCATGATGGCCAACCCCCAGCCCAATCCGCCGGCGGCGCCGCTCACGGCTGACTCGATCAGATTGTAGTTGGACGATATGTTAATGATCGCCACGCCCAGCACCGCGCAGTTGGTGGTGATGAGGGGAAGGTATATCCCGAGCGCTCTGTAAAGCCCCGGGCTGTTCTTCTTGATCACCATCTCTATCAGCTGAACCAGGGCCGCTATAACCAGTATGAACGAGACTGTCTGCAAATAGGCCATGCCCAGCGGGTTGAGTATAAAGTGCTGAACGAGCCAGGTAATCACAGACGCCATCGTCATGACAAATACAACCGCCAGGCTCATGCCTGTGGCCGTCTCGAACTGCTGGGAGACTCCGATGAACGGGCACGTGCCCAGGATCCTGGCAAGCATGTAGTTGTTGACCAGGGCCTGGCTAAACAGTATGACCAGTAGTTGCTTCACTTACCAGCACCCCCTTGCGCGCCGTGCGATCCTTTGCTCTTCTTCTTCGAGGTGATCAAATTGACCGCCCCGATCGCCAAGCCGAGCGTGATGAACCCGCCCACCGGCTGGTTCACGATTGCCATGGCATATCGCTGTGGGAACAGCCTGATTCCGTCGAATCCAAAGTCGGCGGCAGCCAAGATGACCCCGGTGGCCAAAGGCTCCCTTATCGCCGACAGGACTATGAGGGCCACGGTGAATCCGAGCCCCATTCCCAGCCCGTCCATGATCGATGCGACGGGTCCGTTCTTGGAAGCAAACGCCTCCGCCCGGGCGAGTATGATGCAGTTGACCACGATCAGCGGCACGAACACTCCCAGCACCGCGTGGAGCTCCGGCAGAAACGCATTCATCACCAGGTCCACTATGGTGACGAATGTGGCGATGACCACGATGTAGCAAGGTATTCGGATTTCCGATGGTATCACTGATCGCAGCAGCGAGATGATGAGGTTGGAGCCTATGAGAACAAACGTGGCCGCCAGCCCCATGCCGATGCCGTTGGAAACGGCCATGGATGCCGCGATCGTAGGGCACATACCCAGGAGCAACCGGAATGTAGGGTTCTCCTTGTAGATGCCATTAGTGAATGCCTGCAGCGGACTACTCATCTGCCAGCACCTCCAGCGACGCCCAGAGCCGCAGTCAGATCGCGAACGGTGTTGACGCCTGCGACTACTGCCCTGGATGATATCGTGGCGCTGGATATCGCCACTATCTCCCCGCCGTCTTTATTGACTGCTAAGGGCCCCGAAGAGCCTTTACCTGCAAACTGCGACCGGAACGCAGATTTGGTGATCTCACCGCCCAGGCCCGGCGTTTCGCTGTGTGAAAGCACCTCGAGCCCCTCGACCGAAAGATCGGAGCTGACGCCCACAAGTAGGGCGATCTTGCCGCCGTAGCCGGAGGTAAGCACCTTGGCCACTACGCCGCGGACTTCACCGTCGGCCGATCCCCGGTACGCTTCCTCGATTCCGGAGAACCTGGCGTCTGCCTTAACGTCCGCGAGCTCCTCTTCAGTGAGCTTTTCGAAGTCCTGCGCTGACGGCAATACAACCGCCAGTGCGCGGGCGACCTCCAGAGCCTTACGTTCGTCTATTATCTTGCTGGTCACGCCGTACACATACGATAGCGAACCGGCCGACACAGCACAGATCAGCATGAGTATCAGTCCTAGCTTGACCGTGTCACGCACGAGCCTTCACCTCCCCGAAACGCTTCGGGCGCGCGAACCTGTCGATCATGGGCACAGCCGCGTTCATGATGAGTATGGAATAAGCCACACCCTCAGGGTACCCGCCGAACAGCCTGATCAGCGAGGTCAGAATGCCGCACCCGATTCCGAAGATGATCTGCCCCTTGGCGTTGATCGGCGATGTCACGTAGTCAGTGGCCATGAAGAACGCCCCCAGGATCAGGCCTCCGGAGAGGACATGGAAGAGCGGGTCCTGACCGTAGAGCGCTGTAACCACCGCCACTGTAATGATGTACGACATCGGAATCCGCAGAGAAATGTGTGTCCGCCACAGCAAGTATACCGCACCGATTAGTAGAGCTAGCGCGGAGGTCTCACCAAGCGAGCCCGCCACATTCCCCAAGAACAAGGGCATGTAGAACCTGGACATCGACGTCCCGCCGATCTCGCCCATCTTCAGCATCGTGAGCGGGGTGGCGCTTGTCACTGCATCAATGCCCCGCGCCCAGGCCGCTCCCTCTATCGAAGCCGGCCAGACGTACCCGGTGGTGGCCAAAGCCGACCATGCCGCTGTGGCGAACGCGCGCCCCGCCAAGGCCGGGTTGAATACATTATAGCCCAGCCCTCCGAAGAGGAGCTTCACGATGCCTATGGCGAACACGCCCGACAGCACTACTATCCAGGCCGGCACGTGCGGGGGCAGCACCATCGCGACGAGCAGGCCCGTCACTACGGCGCTCCAGTCGCCGATAGTGACCGGCTTCTTCGACAATTTCTCAAAGACTAACTCGGCGCCCACACACCCGACGACGCCCGAGACAAGCGAGATTAGAGCAGGGACTCCGAAGAAGTAGACCCCGGCCACGCAGGCGGGCAACAGCGCGATGACTACATCCCGCATGAGCGTCGGAGTGTCTATGTTGCCTCTGAGGTGCGGCGCTGGCGTAACAATCAACTTCGAGTCGGCCATCACTTATCCCCCCGTTCCCTGGCAGCCCGGCGCCTGGCCCCGATTTCCGCCTTGGCATACTTAATTGCCTGCACCAAGTTGCGCCGGGACGGGCACTCGTAGCTGCACACCCCGCACTCGATACAGTCGAGGGCATGATATGCTTCGGCCTCGTTCCAGAGCTTCGCCTCACACCACTGGTGCAAAAGCGCAGGCTCGAGGCGCATTGGGCAGCTTTCCACACATCGCCCGCACCTTATGCACGGCATAGGCTCGACCGACCGCGACTCTGCCCGATCAAGCACCAGGATGCCCGAGGTGCCCTTGGTAGTCGGCACATCCGCCGCGGGAACCGCCGCTCCCATCATCGGGCCGCCGAATATGATCTTCCCGGGATCGCCCGCGAATCCGCCGCACTGTTCTATCAGTTCGATGGCGGGCGTGCCTATCTTCATCATGATGTTGGACGGTTTTGCTACTCCCGACCCCGTCACAGTCACGACTCTCTCTATCAGCGGGAGCCCGCGGTCGAATCTATCGGCCACGGCAACGGCCGTTCCAACGTTGTTGACTACAACTCCCACATGGAACGGGAGACGTCCGGGAGGAACTTCTCTCCCTAGCACCGACTTGATGAGGTGTTTTTCAGAGCCCTGCGGGTAGTGAGTCCTGACTGCAGCTACCTCAACGGCCCCGCCGGCGGTTGCCTCGGCAATTGCCCTGCGCAGCGCCTCCACGGCGTCAGGCTTGTTGTCCTCAACTCCGATTACAGCCCGATCCACACCGATGGCTTTCATGAGGATCTGAGTCCCACGCACTACGTCTCGCGGGCGCTCCACCATCAGCCTGTGGTCGGCTGTGAGATATGGTTCACACTCAGCCCCATTGATCAGCAGAGTGTCAACTCTCGCGTCCTGAGGCAGAGTTAGCTTCACGTGAGTAGGAAACTGCGCGCCTCCCATTCCCACGATCCCCGCTTCGCGGATTATGCTTACTATCTCAGCCTGCGATAGCTTGTCGACGTTCTCCACAGGCACACACGATTCGTCCAGCGTGTCTTGGCCGTCAGGCTCAATAGTGATCGCCTGATCCAGTGTGCCGAGGCCGGTGCGCGCAGCGCCGATAGCCGTCACCTTGCCTGATACCGGCGAATACGACGGCACACCCATCCTTCCGACAGGATCGGCGATCTTCTGGCCCCTTAGCACAGAGTCACCCCTTGCGACCATCGACGATAGAGCACCGCTTGTTCCCATGTTGAGCAGCACAACTACCTTGGACGGTTGCTGTGCCGCCACTATCGGCAACCCGCTGGTGCTTGACTTGTTCTCCGGAGGATGGATACCCCCTCGGAACGACCCTCTGGGCATGCACCTCACTCCTTTGTACGCAACCCCTAGGCTGCTAACCGGACGCACTCTCCGAGCCGCTTGGCAGTACAGCAACAAACCCTCCGGCCAGCCGGCTTGCCGTCCGACCGAGGGTTCGACGCGAGCCAATCAAAGCCGGTAATATTGTATAACACGCAGTACACTTGTGCAACAATCCTACAGCTTAACAGCTAATTGAACCTGCCTGACAATTGCGCCCTGAAGAAAGGCAGAAAGCCTGCACTCCCAGCGCCCGGGAGATGGGCCTTCTGCCCTGATTCTTCCTATGCGATCACGACCCGGCCCCGCACGCCATCCTATCGCCTCGGAGTATAGTGCGTGTGTAGTAGTTCGTGTGAACGTTTGGACAGGGGCCGATCCAGGAACTCCTCGTAAAGCGCCGCCACCCCTGGATTTTTGTGCGACGAGCGCAATTCCATATCGCGATCCACAGCATACAGCGCGCTGGCCCGCTCGGCTCGGGTGTTCATTACGGTGCCGATGGGTTGCCCGCCGCCGCCCACGCACCCGCCCGGGCAGCACATGATCTCCACGAACTGCCAGGGCGCCTGGCCGGCCTGCATGCGATCGAGCACCTTCCGGGCATTGGCCAGCCCGTGTGCAACCGCAACATTCACAGTGTTGCCGTTGAGGGCTACCGAGGTCTCCTTGACTCCCGCGAGCCCCCTAACGTCGTGGAACTCGAGGCTCTCGGCAGGCAATTCCCTGCCTGTCACGACCTCGTACACTGTGCGCAGAGCCGCCTCCATCACACCGCCCGTAGCGCCGAAGATCGCTCCGGCCCCGGTGGATATGCCGAGGGGCGCGTCGAAGTCCTCCTCCGGCAGGCAGTCGAAGTCGATGCCGGCTTCACGCAGCATCCGCCCCAGCTCGCGCGTGGTGAGCGCCACGTCGACATCAGGTCTTCCGCTGGCAGCCATCTCCGGGCGCTGGGCCTCGAACTTCTTCGCCGTGCAGGGCATTATCGACACGACGAACATGTCGGTCGGGTTGATCCCCGCCTTCTCGGCGTAGTATGTCTTGGCCAGGGCTCCGAACATCTGTTGGGGAGACTTGCACGTGGATACATGCGGCAGAAGTTCCGGATAGAAGTGCTCGATGAACTTGATCCATCCAGGGCTGCACGAGGTGAGTAGAGGGAGCGTCCCGCCACTGCCCAGACGATGCAGAAGCTCGTGCCCTTCCTCCATTATGGTGAGGTCGGCTGTGAAGTCTGTATCGAAGACGCGGTCGAAACCGAGCCTCCTGAGCGCGGCAACCATCTTCCCGGTGACTATTGAACCAGCCGGCAAATCCAGTTCCTCGCCTAAGGAAGCGCGGATGGCCGGAGCGGTCTGGACCACTACGTGTTTGGACGGGTCCGATAGGGCCGCCCACACGTGCGCCGTGTCATCTCGCTCTGTTATGGCGCCGGTCGGGCATGCTAGAGTGCACTGGCCGCACATTACGCACACGATGTCCATCAGATTGGACTCATAGGCAGGCATCACCACTGAGTCGAACCCGCGATTCACCGTGGAAAGCGCTGCAACTCCCTGAACCTTCTCACAAGCCTCCACGCACCGTCGGCAGTTGATGCACTTGTCGGGGTCGCGCACTATGGACGGAGAAGACTCGTCTTTAGCCAGACCGCGCTCAGCCCGCTCAAACCTGATCTCCCTGATTCCGAGATCAGACGCGAGTTGCTGCAGTTCGCACCTGAGGTTCCTGGCACATGACAGGCAATCGTCGGGATGGTGGGCCAAAAGCAGTTCCACCGCCATCCTCCGGGCCTCCCTCACGACGGGAGAGTTGGTGCGCACCACTATGCCCTGCGACACCGGATAGGAACAGGCGGGCTGCAGTATGCGCGAACCGACAATCTCCACTACACATACGCGGCATGCCGACGGAGCGCCCAGATCCTCGTGCCAGCATAGCGTTGGGATCTTTATGCCGACGCTGCGGGCCGCCTCGAGAATGGTCGTTCCCGGCGCGGCATTCACCGTTCGCCCGTCTATCGTCAACGTGATGTCACTCATCCTCTGTCGGCCTCCTTTCAGCTGGCACTGGCGCTCTCGGCGCCAGATGGCGAGCACTTACCCGTGGGGCAGCATCCATGCAAATGCGCTTGGATCTCGCCCTGGAAATGCTCCATGATCGTGCCCAGCGGCACTATTACCGATTGGCCCAGAGCGCACAGCGACGAACCCTGCATCACCCGAGCCAGTTCCATGGCAAGGTCGAGATCCGCCTGAGAGGCGCGGAACTCGCGCAGCTTGTTGAAGATTTGAAGCAACCTTGCGGCGCCCTCGCGGCAGGGAGTACACTGCCCGCACGACTCGTGTGCGAAGAAGCGCAACAGAGAACAGGCCACGTCTACTATGCAGTGGCTGTCGTCGATTATGAGTAGCGCCCCGGACCCCAGGGCCGAGCCGACCGACTGCATGCTCTCGTAGTCCATGGGTATGTCCAGGTGTGCCTCAGCCACACATCCGCCCGCGGTGCCGCCGGTCTGAGCCAGCTTGAACGACCGACCGCCCGGGATCCCGCCGCCGACTCCGTAGATCACCTCACGCAGCGTAATGCCCATCGGCACCTCAATGAGTCCCTTATTGTTTACGTTGCCGGTGAGGGTGAACACCTTGGTGCCCGGCGACGTAGACGTGCCGAAGCCTCGATACCAGTCCGCGCCATGCAGCACGATCGGCGGAATGTTGGCAATGGTCTCCACATTGTTGACAACGGTGGGCTTGCCCCACAGCCCTGAAGTGCCCGGATACGGGGGTTTCTGGCGCGGTTCGCCGCGCTTGCCTTCGATGGACTCGATGAGCGCGGTCTCTTCGCCGCATACATATGCGCCGGCACCTTTTTTCACTTCGATGTCGAAGTCGAATCCCGAACCAAATAGGTTCGTGCCCAGTAGGCCCAGCCAGCGCGCTTGGTTTATGGCGCGCTCAATGCGCTCGATCGATACGTAATACTCGCCGCGTATGTAGATGTACCCCCGAGTGGCTCCGACGGCATAGCCCATGATGATCATGCCTTCGATCACCTTGTGGGGGTCGCCTTCTAGTATCAGACGGTCTTTGAACGTCCCCGGCTCGCCTTCGTCGGCATTGCAGATTATGTACTTCTGGTCGGCCTCGGCCTTTGCCGTGAAGCCCAGCTTGAGGCCTGTGGGGAACGCTGCGCCCCCGCGCCCTCGCAGCCCCGAACGCTTGATGGTTTCGATCACGCCTGCGGGGCTGAGCTTGGTGAGTGCGGTTCCCGCAGCCAGGTACCCATCGCGCGCGATGTACTCTTCGATGCTTTCGGGGTCGATTATCCCTACATTATCAAGTACAATGCGCTTCTGGATCTGGAAGTAGTCAGTACGCTTATCGTCAGCGGCGGATACGGCCGGAAGCTCGCCGACATACTGTAACTTCTTGACCGGCCGCCCTTTGACCAGATGCTCACTGACGATCTCGCGGGCAGCTCCCGTCGTGACGCGGGAGTACACAGTGCCCTCCGGATACACCACGACAATCGGCCCCAGGTCGCAAGGACCTAGACAGCCAGTTTCAATGACGCGCACCTCTCGATCGAGCCCTTGCTCTTTCACACAGCGCTCGATCTCGTCACGTACCGCCCGGCACCCGGCGGCGACACATGGGGACCCGCCACATACCAGGACGTGCGATCGGTAGAACTCCATGTGGATCCCTCCTGGAGGCCTATTTGTA
>JAGVTS010000008.1 GCA_019136685.1 Bacillota bacterium
TGATCCATCTGATCGACCACCCTGAAGCGTCAGTGGCCGAGCTGATGGAGTTCATCAAGGGGCCGGATTTCCCTACGGCAGGGCTGATCCTGGGCACACAGGGCATATACGACGCCTACCACACCGGTCGCGGCAGCGTAAAGATGAGGGCCCGCGCCAAAATCGAGCCGATGAACGGCAACCGTCAGCGAATCGTTGTTACCGAGATTCCATACCAGGTGAACAAGGCTCGGCTAGTGGAGCGTATCGCCGACCTGGCCCGCGATAAGCAGATCGACGGCATTAGCGATCTTCGCGACGAGTCTGACCGGGAAGGCATGCGAGTGGTCATTGAACTGCGGCGCGACGCCAACGCCAACGTGGTTCTGAACCAGCTCTACAAGCATACGCCCATGGAGTCCACTTTCGGCGTGAACATGCTGGCGCTGGTGAACAATGAGCCGCGCGTGCTGAACCTGAAGGAGGTACTGCACCACTACATCGCCCACCAGGAAGAAGTGGTGACGCGCAGGACCAAGTTTGACTTGGCGAAGGCGGAGGACCGCGCACATATCCTGGAGGGCCTGAGAATCGCGCTGGACCATATAGACGAGATCATCGCGCTCATCCGCGCGTCGGCCAGCCGCGATGTGGCCCGCGAAGGCCTCATGCAGAGATTCGGTCTTTCGGAGCGCCAGGCCAACGCCATCTTGGACATGCGCCTTGCAAGCCTGACGGGCCTGGAGCGCGAGAAGATCGAACACGAGTACGCCGAAGTATGTGCTCTGATCAAGCGTCTGCAAGAGATACTGGGCGATGAAGGCCTGTTGCTCAGCGTCATCAAGGACGAGATGATCGCCATCCGCGACAAGTTCGGCGACGCGCGACGCACCGAGATCACAGAGGAAGCGCCGGATATCGAGATGGAGGACCTCATCGCCCGGGAAGACGTAGTGGTGACCATGAGCCACCAGGGCTACATCAAGCGCTTGCCGGTGAACACTTACCGATCGCAGAGGCGCGGCGGCCGCGGCGTCACAGGCATGGCCACCCGGGAAGAGGATTTCGTGGAGCACCTTTTCGTGACCAACACTCACGACACGATCTTGTTCTTCACGAACCGAGGGAAGGTTTACAGCCTCAAGGGGTACGAGATTCCTGAGGCCCAGCGCCAGGCGCGGGGCACCGCTATTGTCAATCTCATTGAGGTAGAACCGGGTGAGGCCGTAACGGCCCTGATGCCGGTTGTAAAATTCGCCGGCGATGTGTACGTGGCCATGGCCACCAGGCAGGGCACTGTGAAGAAGACCGAGCTCACGGCGTTTGCCGCCATTCGCAGGAGCGGCATCATAGGCATCTCGCTCGCCCCTGATGATGAGCTCATCGCAGTCAAGATGGTCAGCGAAGACGATGAGATACTTCTGGTGACCAGGAATGGGATGTCGATACGCTTTAGCCAGGAAGAAGTCCGGGCCATGGGCAGGAATGCGGCCGGAGTGCGCGGCATAGCGCTTGACATGGGCGACATAGTGGTGGGCATGGATATCGCGCGCCACAATGCGGACGTGCTAGTGATCACGAGCAATGGGTTCGGAAAGCGTACCTCAGTGTCGGAATACCGTCCGCAGCGGCGAGGGGGCAAGGGGCTTAAGGCCTGCAGGCTCACTGACAAGACCGGCCATATCGCCGGGGTCAAGCTGGTGCGCGAGGAGAACCAGCTGATGCTGATGACGATGGCGGGGTACGTGATACGTTTCCAGATCTCCGACGTGCCGAGAATGGGCAGATACGCACAGGGAGTCAAGGCAATGGCTCTTGAGGAGGGCGACCAGGTGATCTCGATCGCAAGGGTGTCGTCGAAGATCGTGGAGGATCTGGAAGACTAGCAGCGACTGACCTGGCGAGAGGCGCCAAGAGGAGACAAAGCAATGGCCGACGTCAAGACCATCATTGAACCCTTCGATGAGGCCGGTGACGCCGCCTTCCGAGTAACAGCGAGCTCGCTTCCGGAGGTATTCACCGGCTGCGGGCTCGCTCTGTCCGATCTGATACTTCCGCGAACGGAGCTTGGGGCCGTGCCGCAATCCGGCCTGGGTGCGCCGGCAACCCGGCGAATGAGGCTAGCCGCGCCCGACCTCGAATCGTTGCTGGTGGATTTCGCTAACGAAATCATCTTTCTTTTCGACTCTGAAGCATTTGTGCCATCCGGGTTCGAATTCCACGAGATGAGGCAGCCGGAGCAGGCCGAGGGCACCGGCAATGCACGTCTCGAGGCGGAGGTTGCCGGCATTGTGTTGGCAGAGGACGCGCTCCATTCTGTGACCGATCGATGCGGGATACTCGGGCTCGTCCCCAAGGCGGCGTCCTATCACATGATAGAAGTGGCAGAACTGCCCGATGGCCGCTGGACGGCCCGGCTGGTGCTGGACGCTTAAGAGGAGGCGAAGCACGTGTCGAGTGTGTGGAAGGGTCCGCTGGAGAGAATCGACGAATTCAGATGGCGCATACCCAAAACCTATAAGCAGGGCATGCGCGCGGACGCTGTTGTGGTGACTGACAGCCAAGGGCTGGAGGTAGCCCGCGATGGGGAGGCGCTGGAGCAGCTCGCCAACTCGGCCTGCCTTCCCGGCATCTGTCAGCCTGCCATGGCCATGCCCGATATTCACTCAGGATACGGTTTTCCCATAGGGGGCGTGGGGTCAACGCGTCTGGAAGACGGGGTGATCACCCCCGGGGGGATCGGCTTCGACATAAACTGCGGGGTCAGGCTGCTCAGGACGAACTTGGAGCTTGTCGACGCGGCGCCCAAGATCAAGTCATGGATAGACCGGCTGTACCGCGATGTGCCGTCGGGGCTTGGAACTCGCGGCCCCATTCAACTGGACGCGAGCGAGGTGCGACGAGTTCTCGAGCATGGGGCTGGATGGGCCGTGCGTTCAGGCTATGGAACCCAGGCCGATCTCGAGTGCACCGAGGAAGGGGGCAGGATGGAGGCGGCTGATGCAGCGGCAGTGAGCGCCAGGGCTATGGAGCGCGGGATGCCGCAGCTGGGCACGATGGGGTCCGGCAATCATTTTGTAGAAATACAGGTTATCGAAAAGGTGCTGGCGCCGGACGTGGCGAAAGTATTCGAACTACATCAGGATCAGGTCGTAATCATGATACATACAGGGTCGCGCGGGCTGGGGCACCAGGTGTGCACCGACTATCTGTCTGTGATGAATGCGGCCCTCAAGAAATACAACATCGACGTGCCCGACAGGCAACTTGCCTGCGCACCGCTGGGGTCGCCCGAGGGGCAGCGGTATTTCGCAGCGATGGCGTGCGCGGCCAACTTCGCCTGGGCGAATCGCCAGTGCATCACTCATTGGGTAAGGCAGGCTACCGCGCGCGAGTTCGGGTCGACTCCGGAAAGCCTGGGAATGACGTTATTGTACGATGTATGCCATAACATCGCCAAGATCGAAGAACACTCTGTGGACGGCCGTTCGAGGAAGCTCTGTGTTCACAGAAAAGGGGCTACGCGGGCCTTCCCGCCCGGGCATTCGGATGTGCCGGCAGCATATCGACGGGTTGGCCAGCCGGTTATCGTTCCGGGAGACATGGGCCGAAACTCCTATGTTCTCGTGGGCACGCAAATAGCGATGGAGATATCGTTCGGCTCCACATGCCACGGAGCGGGTCGCCTGATGAGCCGCAACGAGGCTCTCTCGGCCAAAAGCCCGGGCGATGTCAGGCAGTCGCTGGCAGAGGCAGGAGTGTATGCTCGCTCGGCCAGTAAGAGAGCTCTCGCTGAGGAGGCGCCGGAGGCCTATAAGGATGTGAACGACATTGTCGATATCACCCATAAGGCCGGTATATCGATGAAGGTTGTTCGGCTCAGGCCGCTGGGAGTAGTGAAGGGGTAGGATGGTGAAAGGCATGGCCGGGGAATCGGGATATTCTCTGGTTGAGGTGCTCGTAGCTCTGGTGTTCATAGGCGTCGCGATTGCGGCCCTCTTCACTGCGATTACGCAGGGAGTGTACGTGCAGAAAGCCGCGGAGATGGAAGCGGACGCATCGGACTTGGCTAACCAGGCGATCGAGAGGTACCGCTCATACTTCAACGCCGGGAACTACGATTACCTGGTCACAAGAAGCGCTGCCCAGGAAGAGGCGGAGCTTGCGGCTATGGGCAGACCGCAGTTTAGCAGGACGATTACTGTTTCTGAATCCGGCACGGCGCCCGACCGCACCTGGACCATTGCGACCACTGTCACATATGACCTGAAAGGGAAGACTCGGAATGTCACGTGTCGAACGCTCTTTGCAGAGTGAGAGAGGGTTAACCCTGGTCGAGCTGCTCATTGTCATGGTGTTGGCAGGGCTCATCATCGGAGTAACCTGGGCAGTCATGACCGGGGCCTGGGGCGCCTGGGCGCGTACATCGACCGACGCCGCCCTCGACATGCAGTCCGAAGCGGGCTTGATGGCCGTTTCCGGGAAGATGAGAATAGCGTCGTCTGTTGACGCGACCGATCCCGAAAACCCTGTGATCAAGGTGAAAGGCCCCTCGGGGGATACCGTCTATTCCTTCAGGGTTGAAGGGACCGAGCTCAGGATGGTCACGACCGCGCCGGGCGGCACATCAACCGCTGCGACGGTCGCAAGAGACGTGTCATTGTTCCAGTTGACTCCGACTGAGTACGCCGGTTCATACACAATACTGATTACATGCGCACGTTCCGGGATATCGAAAACCGCATCCACACAAGTCACCGTGAGAAGGTGAAAGCGAGGTGAACCCGTTGGCGCGCGCTCATTCTTCCGAGTCAGGTTCAGTAGTGCTGTCGGTTCTGGTGGCCGTGGTCGTCGTGACAGTGTTGGCATTTGGGTTGCTTACCAACTCCACGGCGGCATACCGCATGCAGGCTTCGAATGTTAGACGCGTACAGGCTGTCCTTCTGGCTGAAGGAGGCGCCGAGGCGGCCTACAATCTTCTCAAGACCGATCCCAGCTACCGACAGAACACAGGCTTTACAGCGACCATCGGATCAGAATCGGTCACAGGCACGATATCGGTCGACGGTTCTTCGTACATGATCACATCAACTGCTGCAGTGGGCAGTCAGTCGCACAGTGTGTCGCTGGAAGTGAAGACAGTAGCTCCGCCGCCGCCCCCGATCTACGGGTACGGGTTGTATGCCGGCGAATCTGTCGAGGGGACCAATAACAACATAGTCAAGGGTTCGGACATCGTGTCGGGCGGCCCCATTAGTGGATTCGAGACGAGCCCGGGCTTCGCGATACGGCCCAACGAGACGTCGTTTGAGTTTCCGATCCTGGATCCTGAGGAATACAGGGGCTACCCGGCGCCCGAAGTTTACCCGGGAGATGATAGCCGGATTATTGTGAACGGGTACAGGTTCTTCGACGGCGCCCTTGGGAATCTCAGTATGAACAGTGTTCGCATCGAAAGCCCGTCAGGCGACGGAGTGCTCTTCATTAACGGCGATCTGTTGGCCAAGAACAACCTGGAGTTTTCAGGCAACATTACGGTGATTGTGGCCGGCGACATGCACTGCAAGAATTCTCTCGGGGGACTTGATAAGCTACACCTAGTAGTCGGGGGAGACATCGATCTCAAGAACAACATGACCCTAACAGGCACAGTCACAGTAGGCGGGTCGTTCAAAGCCAAAAACAACACCACAGTCACGTTCCGCGCCGTGGGAGACTCAGGAGTTCCGGGGTACGATCCTACAGAGATCGCCGGATGGTCGCGCGAGTGGGTTAGGTAGCGCCGGACGGGTCGCAGCTCAATTGGGAACCTTGAACCTTACTGAACTGCCTGTTGTATGGCTTGGAAGCGAGCTGATGTTGCCCAGGATAGCGGTAGCCACTGCTTCTCCCGCCCTGCCGCGATAGGAACCGCGTACTGTTATCGACAGTATGACACTCTGACCGACGAGGCGGGCCTCAAAGGATAGTCCATCGCTACCGGATACAATCTCCTCAGTTATCTGGCGCTCATCGCCGTCAGGGCTGCGCATGATGATTCTTGTGCTGAACTGTGTGGGATCGAGCAAGTACACGTACCACCATCCCGAATCGAAGGATGCCGGTTTCGACGACATGATGTCAAGGGCTGTGGCGTTTCGGACTTTTGGCGTCATGACTCGAAGTGCGGATTCGCCGCTCGACTGAAGCCAAGCCTGTGCCTCGCCAGCGCGAAAGGCTCTTGACCCGAATACGTACAACGAAGAAATCACGCTGATGACCATGGCCATGACAACAACAGCTACCATCAGTTCTACAAGCGTAAGCCCTTGTTCGTCGGGATTCGCCGCAGTCTTCACGGCAGGCCCCCGCCTTTCCGAGGGATGAATGCATGGATCGTGAATGAATGCCCTCTCACGTTCGAAGTAACCGGTTCAGTCCGGCCGGACACGGTGATCCCCTCTATTCCCGGAAACCTGATGACGATTTGATCATCGTTCGAGCCAGTGCCTGCCGCTATCTTCTCTGCGATATCGCCTTCTGCAGCGTGCAGGGCCTGACCTCTAGCGCCTGTCCTCCACACCATGCCCAAGCCGTTTGAGAACACGAGCATGATCGAACCGATCGCAATAGCCAGCACCACAACTGCCGCCAGGACTTCAACCAGAGTGAACCCGTCTTCCGCTCTGTTCGCCATGACCGTCATCCTCCTAATGCCACAGCCCGCGCGCGTAGCTGGCGGGGGCGGAGCCGAAATCGGGTAGGCCCCATTGAGAATCCGGAGGTTCTTGCCAAACGACTTTTGTGTCCCCTTCGAGACGGACTGTATTTCCTATGAGGGCCCCGCGAACCTTGCCGCTGCCAGTCAGCTTCACGTTGGCGTTGGGAGCGTAGAGCACGCGAACATTTGCTGATGCGTCGCCAGTGATGTTCACCTCGGGCCCCCCGGTGATTATGTGTCCCGTAACACCTCCGCTGTTGCCTATGTCGATAGAAGCCCGTTGCGCGAATACGGATCCGCGAAACTTGGTGTCGCCCGGAACAGACAGCTTATCGGTTCCGGAGTAGTACATATGGAGCTGCTTTTCCGATCCGCCTTCGTTCACCTTCGAGCCGCCCGTGAGCGTGAACTTGTCAA
>JAGVTS010000160.1 GCA_019136685.1 Bacillota bacterium
CTATCTTCTGCGCAAGCGTCGGTCGGGGATTCATCTCATGTTCTGTTTGTCAGACGGTCCGGCATTACCTGTTGCCAGTATCTGCATTACTCTGTGCATTCGCATTGGCTGAAACACCTTTCCTCTTCATGTTCCAACACACCCCCTCAGTATCTTGCCTTACTCTCTGGCGGCATTAGCCCCTTTGAACTGCCGGTCGGCCAAGCGCTGCCGCTCGCGCTATTCTGACCAACTCCGCAGCCTGCTGGTATTCCCGGCGTTCCATATACGCGCCGCGCTCATTAAAGCGGATCATGGCTGCCGCCAAGTCCGTGTTATTGCCGGCCATGAACATTGCCTGCTCCACTGACACCCAGTGTGCTTCCCGGTTCATTTCATCTCCTCCTTTCCTTGGTCATCGCCGCGCGATCCCGTCGCCGATCTGACTGCAGTGAGCACTGCCTCTACGCAGTCCGCCTTGAGGATGAACGCGGCCGCTCCAGACGCAAGAGCCGAGCTTCTAGCCTCCGGCCGCGCGCTGAGCGCGACAACCCGAGTGCTGGGGCATACGTCCTTGAGCATTGCCAGGATGTTGGGGCCCGAAACGGGGCCTAGTTCCCAGTCGAGGAGCACCAGGTCGACACAGGGTTGCTGTAGTTGCGACATCAGCTGCCGGAGGTCAGCTGCTTCCATGACGACGAACCTTGCCTGCTCCTCTTCGAGCAGCGCTCGAAGTCCCGAGCGGACCTCGCGCCGATCGTCTGCAATGATCACTCTTGTGCGGGACACCCCATCTGCGCCACCCTCTGCTGTCTGGTCTAGTCGGCCGCCGGCCTGACGTGGCCGAGCACCGCGCCTTGCAATTCAGAGTCTACACGTGATGCGCGTCGGGCGAATCGGCCGACTGTCGGAGAGATAGGATGGACATTGGAACGGTCTTTTCCTGGCCATGTGGCGAGGAGGAAATGAATCAGGCGCAGATCCCCGCATCTGAACTGCGGAAATCCGCGCCCGCACGTGCTATCACCGGGCCAGTGCCGCCCGGCGCCTCACCTGATCAAGTTCTTCTGGAGCGCCAGCGCCACTGCCTCAGTTCTCGTCTGTACGCCAAGCTTGGAGAGGATGCTGCTGACGTGAAACTTCACCGTAGCCCGGCTGATGTACAACCTGTCGGCGATCTCCGGGTTAGTGAGGCCCTGCACCAGCGCGGCCAGCACCTCGTGCTCACGGTCAGTCAGGTCCCCACCGACTTCAGGCTCGGGCGGCGCTTGGATTGAAGCCTTGATGAGGGCTTCAGTAGCCTCAGGCGCCAACGTGGGCCGCCCAGCGTGAGCAGCGCGGATCGCCGATGCCAGTTCGTCGGCGGATACGTTCTTTAACAAGTACCCGATGGCGCCCGCCTGAAGCGCCCCCTGCACTAGGTCCTGCTCCTTGAAGCTCGTAAGCGCAATAACCTGAATGTTCGGGCAGGCCTTGCGTATTGCTCTTGTGGCCGTAGCGCCGTCCATGTCGGGCATTACAAGGTCCATGAGCACCACATCAGGCCAGATGCTCGAGCAGGTCTCCACAGCCTCCCTGCCGTCGCTCGCCTCGCCGGCGAACTCCAGGTCTTCATACACGCTCAGGAATGCCCTGAGACCGCTTCTCACCATGGCATGATCGTCCACGATCATCACACGGATCCGCGCAGTACCGCTCAACTGCCTTCGCCTCCTCGCAGACCGCTCCAAGCGACGACGATCTCGGTCCCTCGGCCCGTGCCGCTGTCGACCCAGATGCGCGCCCCTATCGCCGCCGCCCGTTCTTGCATTATCCTGAGGCCCAGATGCTCAGGGGAGACAACATCCTGATCGAACCCTCGACCGTTGTCGCGAACTCGAAGCTGGATCTGCATCGCCTCGGACTGGTTTCCTGAACATGTTAGGCTCACCCAGGCTTCGCGAGCGCCAGAATGCTTCACCACATTGCTCAGGGATTCCTGCGCGATTCTGTAAAGCCCCACCCGCGCCTGCGGAGGAAGCGCACACGTGCCGGCGCAGGAGGCTCCGTCGAGTTCCACATGGACCGGTATGCCTGCCCGTCCCGTCATCGCCTCTGCAAGCTGCCGCAGGAGTTCCTCCAGCCCGACCTCCATGAGCGTAGCCGGCCTGAGCTCGAGAAGAAGCGATCTCATCTCGGCCAGAGCGCCTCGGGTGAGCCGTCTCAGCTCGTCCAGACGCCTTAGGCCCTCCTCCTCATTCTGCCTCCAGAGCCGCGGCAGGACTTCCGCAATGAGGCTAGCTGAGAACAGAGTCTGGGTGACCGCGTCGTGCAGATCCCGGGCAAGCCGACTCCGCTCCGCGGCCGCCGCCGATTCCTCAGCCTTCGCCCTAAGCTCAGCATTCTCTATTGCCAGAGCGGCCTGGTCGCCAAAGGACATCGCCAGCTTCAGCTCCTCGTGGGAAAACCCGCGAGACTCGGAAAAACACAGCGCGATCACGCCATACACTCGGTCCTTACCGACCAGTGGGACTGCCATTAGGCTCCTGAATCGCCCCATGGCCCAATCGGGCAGCTCATCCCATTGCGATCTGTCAAGCCGCGCTCCGGGTTGGGCCCGTCCGGCGGCGCTGACTCGCCCTACACGGCCCCTGCCCTGCGGTGTCCGAGAAGCCGGCGGCTGATGCGTCTGACTTCCGCCCGAGGCGCCGACTCCGGATACAACCACAGGCCTCCTGGCCATGACGGCCCAGCCGACAACCCCTTCTCCCACTTCAATCGGGCCGCAGCTCGCCTCGGCCAGCCCCCGAGCTGCAGCGACGTCGAGCGTGTTGCCGCTGGAGTCGAGCCGGTAAAGCGCGCCGGCTTCAGCGCCCAGGAACTCCTCAGCCTGCTCCAGTATGAGATCGAGTATGTCCTCCAGAGGCTTGGCGGAATTGAGCGACCCCAGAATCTCGCGCAGTCCCTCCGCCACCCGACGCCGCCGCTCGATCTCGCGCGTACGTTCTTCGATGCGCCGCTCCAGCTGCTCGTAAGCTGCCTCAACCTCTTCTCTGGCGTGCCTCTGCTCAATTGCCACGCGCACCAACCGGGCAGCTGTCTCGATTGCCTTCAGCTCCACCGCGAGCGGAGCGCGCGGCGTTCTGTAGTACATCGCGAATGTGCCCATCACTTCCCCGTCGTCGTCCACAACAGGCTGAGACCAGCACGCGCGCAGGCCATACTTCGCCGCCAGGTCCCTCAGGCCGTCCCAGCGTCTGTCGGTCATGATGTCCAGAGTTATGACGCGCTCGCCTGTGAAAGCTGCAGTGCCGCATGAGCCCACCGCCGGCCCGATTGCCAGCCCGTCTAGGGAGTCCACATACTCCCGCGGAAGCGTAGCGCTGGCCCCGATGCGCAGCCGCCGCCCGTCCGCGTCGAGCAGAAGTATCAGCCCCGACATGCCAGGTGACTGCTCCTCGAGAATGCGTATGAGAGACGTGAGCGTCTCCTCAAATGCGCCTCCCTTCGCGAGAAGCTCAAGGAACCTGTTCTGCCCGGACTGAATGGCCAAGGCGCGTTTGGCCTCGGTTACGTCTCGAACAACCACTATTGTGCCGCCAGAAGGAAGCGGAGCGAATCGCGCTTCAAAGACCTGAGCGCTCGCCCCGCGCCCTACTACGAATTCCAGGCTGGCAGCTGTTTCGATCTTCGAGTCGCCCCCGCCGGCTCGCCCGCCTTCATTGCCCGCCGGGGCGCCTCTGGCTACTTCGTCCAACGCGGCCCGGATTCGCCGACGTTCCGACTCCGGCGCAATCTCGGCAAAAGGCCGTCCAATGAGCTTATCAGGGCCCCCGAAGATTTCCGGCAGGCTGGACCCGTGGCATCCGGCTACAATGCCGTCGTAGCTCAACACAAAACACATGTCGGGCAGGGATGCCAGAATCGCCGCCTCCACAGTGCGGTCGGCGCGCACCGCAAGCTCAACCACGCCCACTACGCGCTCATCCAGGGTGAGCGGAAGAGCATACAGGTCCCAGCTCGTAGCAGTGGCGCCCAGAGGCCCGCCTCCCGCCTCGCCCCGCAGGGCTACTCGGGAGTAATCAGATTGGCCGTCCAGAGCGTCGCGATAGCGCTCAATCCATTTGCGGCCCTCGCCGCCCAAAACGTTCGGCAGACTAACCCCGCGGGCTATGCGGTCTATAGGTATCTTGGCCACTCGGGATATGATCTTGGCCCAGTCAGCGCCAAAGTCAACCAGAGTCAGGTCACGGTCGAACCTGGCCATGGACGTTACCATGCGCACGTCTTCAGCGTCGTCAGGCATGTCACCACCTCACAGAGAACAAGCCGCGCCCCATGAGTGCGCGGGGCTCACCTACACCTGCTCAAACCGGCCGGTGAAGAAGCGGAGCACCGGCGGCTCATACACCCACTTAAGCCCGCGCACTTGATCGCGTCGGGCATATACCTCTGCGATGGAGTCGGCTACATAGTCAAAGTGGGCGTTGGTATACACCCGGCGCGGTATGGTTAGTCGAACAAGCTCGAGCTTGGGCGCGTAGTCATTGCCCTCCTTGTCACGTCCTGCCGAGATGATACCTCTCTCCATAGAACGCACTCCCGACTCTTCATAGATAGCGGCCGCCAGTGCCTGCGCCGGGAACTTGGGTTGCGGGATGTGCGGCAAGAACGCCCTGGCATCGAGGAAGACGGCGTGGCCTCCGACCGGGCGCACGATAGGTATGCCGGCCTCGACTAGCTTGGCGCCAAGATAGCCCACCTGCTCCACGCGGTGCTCGATGTAAGCATAGTCCATGGCCTCGCGCAGTCCGCGGGCGAAGGCCTCCATGTCGCGGCCGGTCATCCCGCCATAGCTGGGCATGCCTTCGTACACTACTACCTTCGACGTAGCCTGCCGGTAGACTTCTTCCTCGTTAGTGGCTAGGAATCCACCCATGTTGACAATTCCGTCCTTCTTACCGCTCATGCTGCAACCGTCAGAATAGGAGAACATCTCATGCACAATCGAAGCGATCGTACGGTTCTCATAACCCGGTTCGCGCTTCTTGATGAAGTACGCATTCTCCACACACCGAGTGGCGTCAAAGATAACCCTGATTCCGTACTTCTTGGACATCTCGTATACGGCCTTGAGGTTGGCCATGCTCACGGGCTGGCCCCCAGCCATGTTGACAGTGACTGCAACGGAGATGTACGGTATCTTGTCGGCGCCGACCTTTTTGATCAGTGCTTCATACTTGTCGAGGTCGACATTGCCCTTGAAAGGCACGCCGTCCAGCTGCGAATCGTGGGCCTCATCGATGATAACGTCAACAAACGTGCCGCCGTTCATCTCCTGGTGAGCCCGGGTAGTGGTGAAATACATGTTGCCCGGCACGTACGTCCCAGGCCTCACGAGGATCTGCGAAATGAGGTTCTCCGCTCCCCTTCCCTGGTGAGTCGGGCAGACATACTTGAACCCGAACAACTCACGTACAGTCTCCTCCAGGTGAAGCCAGTTTTCGCTACCTGCGTAGGCCTCGTCGCCCATCATCAAGCCAGCCCACTGCCTATCGCTCATGGCATTTGTGCCGCTGTCGGTCAGGAGATCGATGTAGACATCCCTCGACTTGAGCAGAAAGGTGTTGAAGCCGGCTTCCCGGATCCGCTGAGAGCGTTCTTCCTTAGGAAGAAGGGTGATGGGTTCGACCATCTTGATCTTGTACGGCTCGGGCAAGTACTTGGCCATTACGCGTCATTCCTCCCTATTCAGTCTGGCGTAGGGTATTCACTACGGTATATTCGCCGTCGACACTGGCAAATTCCTTTCGCTGTCTATGCTCGGCTCCTCTAGCTCGACTTGCCTCTCAGATCCTTCCTGAAACAGATTATTCTGTTTACTTCCTCAAAACCAAGTCGTAGATGAAACTCTAGACTCTCCGCATTGCTCAGTTCGCAATCGCTTGCAAATTCGCTACATCCCTTACCTTTTGCCCATTCTTCACATTGAATGACCAGCTCCTTCCCAATACCTTTCTTGCAATACTCATCCTTTACAAAAACACCTTCCAAGTATCCGACAGGACTGCTTTCCGTTCCCTCAACATAATCGTTTCTTAAACTACACTGTGCAAACCCAACTGGTATGTTTTCAGTGAGATAGACAAAAACTGCTCCGCTGTCTGAAACAATGTAATTCGTCATTTCTTCTTCTAGATCATCAATCTCATTGTCTGGCCATAGTAGCATGGCCAATTCTGCTACTATTCTGCTGTCATCAATGCCTGCTTGCTTTATCATGATCTATAGCCTCCGCAACCTCATATGTTCACCTACCTCTGCGATTCCTTCGCTCAGCGAACTTGGCGACCTCGTTCCCACGGAAATCCCCTCCAACGTATCGCATTGACATACTGTTGCATTACAGCAGTTGGGACCTTGAGCAGGGGCGCAACCCAGGCCAAGTCGCGTGGGGGATACGGCGCTCCGCGTTTGGACTAACCCCTCACAAGTAACTGAATGCGCGGTGCGTCCCAGTCACTTAGCATCTTTCGCGCCTTCGGCGTACTCGCCCTCCCTCCTGCACTAAACAGTGCGTGGTCAGCAGAGCGGCGCAAACGCCTAGCGTAACGCGGGGTGTACCCCCTTGCGCGCGAAACGGGTTGTGACTACAAGCGATCCACTCTGGGAATGGGCAGGGAGAGTATACGCGCTGGATCTCATCGTGCGCCTCGAGCAGGAAGTCCATTGCGCGGTGAAGTTGCTGAACTTGCACATCAGGCAAGCCCTCGATATGGGCCTTTCCGCCTCTGGTTGCCCTCCAGCGCCCTACCTTCTTCCTGTGCTTGCATTGCCTCCGTGGAATCGCGGCCATCCCGCGTTGGGTAAGAGTCCATTTGCATCAACCTTGAGTTTATATATACATCCGCCTGTTCTCTTTCGGGGTTCCCGGCGGATCCTTGGGTTTCGGGCCGCGTTTCTTCCGTGATGGAGTAGTTGCTGTCTCCGCGGGTTGCCCGGCGTCTACGGATTTTGCGGCCTCTTCCTCAGCGCGCGCTTCTTCTTCCAGCGCCGCCATGGCCTCTTTGATCTTGGCCAACCGCTTCTCGCGGATAACAAGATCCTCGGGAAGTTCGTCTCCTCGCTTATCGA
>JAGVTS010000032.1 GCA_019136685.1 Bacillota bacterium
AGGAGAGAAAACGCCATCGCTCTCTCGGACCAGCTCGCCAACCAGGGCTACGATGTGACTATTCACGAGTAGGCCTGATAGTCCATGGACGATACAGCCCGGCCGGCTTCGCGCAGGCCCGCCGGCCGGGTCCGGTGTCGCATGGCGTCAATGCACAGCGCTGATGGAGGCGAAGCACTTGAGACTAGAAGAGATAGCTAGGTTGATAGACGCTGACGTTATTGCGGGCCGGGACAAGCTGTGCGCGCTGGACGTCGACACCGCTTGCGGCGCTGACTTGATGAGCGATGTGCTGGCGTTTTGCCATGAGCGCACCCTGCTGCTAACCGGCCTAACCAGCCCTCAAGTGGTGAGGAGCGCCGAGGTGGCAGGGCTGTCGGGCATAGTGTTCGTTCGTGGCAAGAAGCCGGGTGACGATGTGATCGAGCTCGCGAATGCGCTGGGCATTCCTCTGCTGGCCACCGACTACCCCATGTTCGAGACATGCGGAATGCTCTACGGGGCAGGCATCGGCGGCACCTATCGCCTTTCGCGCGCGGAGGGGACAAGCTCTTGACGGCGAGGGACGAGCATGCCCTGGAGATGGACTTCGCTGTAGGCCGGCACGACTTTGCCGCGGCGGGCGAAGTTGCCAGTCGAGTCAAGCAGGTCTTGCGGCAGCTGGGCATCGCTTCCGACCTTGTGCGGCGGGCAGCTGTGGCCACTTACGAGGCTGAGATGAACCTGGTCATACACTCGAACGGGGGGAAGGTCGTCCTAAGGGTGGATTCCGAGCGCATAGTAGTCGAGGCCTGCGATCTGGGCCCCGGCATACCCGACATCGAGCTCGCCATGCGCGAAGGTTATTCCACAGCCTCTGACGAAGTGCGCGAGATGGGATTCGGCGCCGGCATGGGCCTTCCCAACATGCGGCGGTGTTCAGATTCATTCAAGATCGATTCCAGTGTGGGACGCGGCACTACTGTTACTACAGTCATATACATAGCCGAGCCCGGGTCGTGATAATCGCGTTCCAGAGGAGGCGGTGCGAAGTTGGAGAGCAGGTTTCACTCCGTCAAACTCCTCGAGGACAAGTGCAAGGGATGCACGAACTGCATCAAGAGATGCCCGACCGAGGCTATTCGCGTGCGCGAAGGGAAGGCGGTAATCAATGCCGCGCGCTGCATAGACTGCGGCGAGTGCGTGCGCACGTGCGAGAACCACGCCAAGGCCATCATGGCCAACTCCCTAGATGATCTCCAGGAATTCGATTACAATATCGCGCTGCCGGCCCCCGCCCTGTATTCGCAGATTGGCAAGGCCTCCGGGCCGGACGAGGTAGTCTGGGCCCTAGAGCAGATAGGGTTCGACGCAGTATGTGATGTGTCTTTTGGCGCCGATATCATCACCGAGTGCACTCGTCGCTACATCAGAGGAAACGATCTCCCCAGGCCCATGATATCCAGCGCTTGCCCGGCTGTCGTCCGCCTGGTTCAGGTAAGATTCCCGGGGCTGATTCCTCATCTCGCGAAGATAGAGAGCCCGATGTACGCTGCTGCCCGCGTCGCTCGCGCGCGCGTGGGCGAGCAACTCCGAATTCCCGATGACCGAATCGGCGTCTTCTTCATATCTCCGTGCGCGGCCAAGATCACCGCCATCATATCCCCCCTGGGCTCAGAGAAGTCATACGTGAACGGCGCTTTGGCCGTAAGCGACATTTATGGCCCGCTCATGGCGAGTCTCGGCCGGGGAGGCAGCTCCCGTCCGCTCTATCGCGGCTCGGGCCTCGGTTTCGGCTGGGCGATGAACGGCGGCGAGCTTCGCGCGCTCGGCGACATGAAGGCGTTGGCTGTAGACGGAATTCACAACGTCATCGGCGTGCTCGAGGAGGCCGACAGCGGCAGGCTGCAGCGTGTGGACTACATCGAGGCTCTTGCGTGTCAGGCGGGGTGCGTGGGCGGGCCCGCAAACGTGGAGAACCCGTTTGTGGCACGAGTGCGCATGCGCGACGTGTCGGCAGGCGTCGACGCGGGATCGATGGCTACATCGCTTCAGCTGGCT
The DNA here is from genome assembly GCA_019136685.1 of Bacillota bacterium. GTDB lineage: Bacteria > Bacillota > DTU025 > DTU025 > DTU025 > UBA5389. The sequence continues at coordinate 2,041 of JAGVTS010000032.1, forward strand.
CGCGACTGCATAGATGAGTTTGGCGAGGGCTACTTCTGCATGCACGAGCCTATTCAGCCGCTGGCCGGCATGGAGCTGGCCGAGAGCCTGGAATCGGCCATAGCCCGCATGGGCGAGCTGGAGAAGATCGTCGCGGAACTGCCCGGCCTGGATTGCGGCGCGTGCGGTTCTCCCACATGCCGAACGCATGCTGAAGACGTGGTGTGCGGACGGGCGATCGAGACGGATTGTGTGTTCAAACTGCGCGAGAGGATGCAGCAGATGGCTGAAGACCTGCTGCGGCTGGCCAGAACGGATCTGCCGTCGATGGCGAGGAGGGACGACAATTGACGGTACAGGAGATCGCGGACGCGCTCGGCATGGCATGCGTAGCCGGGAGCTCGGGAATGGACCGCGAGGTCACGTCGGGCTACGCGTCTGACTTGCTCAGCGATGTTATGGGCCATGCCCGAGATGGGGCGATATGGGTGACCAGTCAGGTTCACCAGAACGTGGTGGCAGTGGCGCTGCTCCTCAATCTGTCGGCTGTGGTGATCGCCGGGGGGCTCCAGCTCATGGAGGACGCGGCGGCCAGGGCAGACGCCCGAGGCATGCCGATGCTGTCCACAGAGTTGCCCGCCTTTGAGGTTGCCGGACGACTGTACCGGCTGGGAGTGAGGGGAGAGGTCTAGCGATGCTCCGGGCCTGGGCTGCCGATCTGCACGTACATACCTTTCTTTCGCCATGCGCGTCCCGGGACATGAGCCCGGGCGCCGTTGTCAGAAGATGCCGCGAGGTCGGGTTGGACATAGTAGCCATAACCGACCACAACGCCGCGGGCAACGTGGCCCGCGCGATGGCTGAGGCGGCGACAGCTGGGTTGGTGGTAGTCCCGGGCATGGAGGTGTGCACCCGTGAAGAACTCCACGTGCTGACTCTCCTGCCGGACCTTTCGCGTGCTGCCCAGTGGGACGCGGTGGTGAGGCGCGCGCTGACCCCCGGAGAGAACGTGCCCGAGATCTTCGGCGAGCAATGGGTGCAGGATGCGTGCACAGGAGTGATATCGAGCGAGACTGCGCTGCTCGCGGCGCCTACGCGGCTTTCGCTCGAGGATGTTGTGCGTAAAGTAACCGCCCTGGGAGGAGCGTGCATCCCGTCCCATGTAGACAGGGCGGCTTTCAGCATCCTCGGTCAGCTGGGATTCGTTCCCGAAGGACTTGACCTTGCGGGGCTAGAAATCTCCCGGGTAGTCGGCCGCAAGGAGGCGCTCCTGCGTATGCCGCATATCGCCGGCTACGGCTTAGTATCGTCGTCCGATGCACATTCACTGGACGAGATAGGCCTGGGCTGCTCACTTCTGTGGATTGAAGCGCCCACCGCGGCCGAGATCGTGTTGGCCCTGCGCGGGGCTTTGGGCAGACGGGTGGAGATCGAATGAGAGAACTGTCCATGCACATACTTGACATAGCCCAGAATTCCATCGCGGCAGGGGCGAAAATGGTCAGAATAGACGTAGTGGAGGACCATGCCGCCGACACCATGACGATCACCGTGGCGGATGATGGTTCGGGGATGGACCTTAACACCGTGGAGCGTGTCCGCGATCCGTTCGTGACATCGCGAACTACCCGCGAGGTCGGGTTGGGCATTCCGCTGTTTGCCGCGGCGGCCGAGAGGTGCGGAGGGGGGCTTGCGATTACCAGCGCACCCGGCGCAGGCACGACCGTTAGGGCCGTGTTCGGGTTGTCGCACATCGACCGAGCGCCTCTCGGAGACATGGCCGGCACGTTGATGGCACTTTCAGTATGTAACCCGGACGTGGATTTCGTGTATAATCGTGTTCGGGAAGATGAATCCTTCCACTTCGACACAAGGAAGATCCGGGCCGAACTCGACGGCGTGCCGCTTAACCATCCGGAGGTGGCCGCCTTCATTCGCGACTACGTGGAGCAGGGCGAGAGGAGGCTGGGGCGATGAAGCAAACAGGCATAGCACAGAGTGTTCACGGGCCTTACGTGGATGTCCTGGTCAAGCGCCCGGATGCCTGTCACGGGTGTGGAGCGTGTAAGCTGGCCAGCGACGAGCCCAGGATGGTGACGGCCAGGAACGATGTGGGCGCGTCGGTGGGCGACACTGTAGAGATCGAGCTGTCGGGCGGGACACTCATGCGCGCGGTGGGCCTGGCGTACGGCGTGCCGCTGGTCATGTTCATGCTCGGACTTCTGCTGGGCGAGCCTATCGCCCGACGGATCGGGCTTGCCGTCAACCCGTCGCTTGCCTCTGCGATCACGGCGTTCATCTTCCTTGCCGCGGGCTATTATCTCATCCATCATTACGACCGTTCGCTGGGCGTCGGCGCTTTCATGTCAGTGGCCACCGAAATCATCGATTCCGCGCATGTGGAATGCGCCCCAAAAGGATGCATTGCAGCGGAGCGGTTTGACGAGTCAGAGGAGAACCAATGAGAAAGGCGAAGATTCCAGACGTAGTAGTGAGAAGGCTTCCGCTCTACCTCCGGGCGGTCGAGGATTTCGATCGGCGGGAGCATGTCATAGTATCCTCCAAGGAGCTGGGCGACTTCACAGGCTTGACTTCCGCCCAAGTCAGAAAGGATTTGACCCTATTCGGCGAATTCGGGAAGCAGGGCATCGGCTATGATGTGAAGTTCCTCCGCACTCAGCTGCGGGATATACTGAGGCTCAGCACCGACGTGCACATCGGCCTGGTGGGGTTCGGCAATCTCGGTCAGGCGCTGGTGCATTACCATGTAGACGCACGCTCCAGGCCGAGGACGAGATTCTCGGTTTCGCCGGACAGGCTCCGCATCGTGGCGGCGTTTGATGTAGATCCGGACAAGATAGGCAGGGTGTATGCAGGCGTTCCCATCTTCCACATAGACGAGCTGGCCGAGAAAGCGCAGGAGTACGGCCTGAAGATCATGGTGAACGCTGTGCCTGCAGAGCATGCCCAGGAGGTCGTGGACCACGCTGTTAGGGCGGGGATCCGGGCTATTCTCAATTTCGCGCCGGTGACCTTGACGGTGCCCGACACCGTCAAACTGCACTCGGCAGATCTTACGCTGGAGCTACAGAGCTTGGCATACTACGCAGAGTGATCGGGCGTACGTGCAAAGGGGGTCCAGACGTTGTCGTCACGCAAGTTACAGGCGATCATCCTCATAGCCCTAGTTGTGGTGATCGCGGGCGCTGTGTCAGCGTCGATGCAGCAAGAGAAGTCGGAATACTGCGGTTCATGCCATACAATGAAGCCATACTACGAGTCGTGGAAGAAGTCGAGCCATGCCGACGTGGAGTGCGTGGAATGCCACAGCGGGCAGGGCGTGGCCGGCTGGATCCAGCTCCGACGGGATCTCGCGCGCATGGCTCGCGTGGAGAAGTCCGGCGCACAGCCGGATCTCGACATAGAAATCGCCGACGAGTTCTGTGTCAGGTGTCACACCAAGGCTCATAACATCAAGGAAGGCGAATCCCTGATCATACCGCACGGGTTGCACGACGCAGCCGGGCTTGACTGCGCGTCATGCCACGGCGGCGCGGTACACGGCGAGGCCGGCGAAGGACCTGCCCGGATGACTCACGACACCTGCATTGCCTGCCATGAGGATATCATCTCCGACGAAGAGTCGTGCATGAAGTGTCATAAGAGCGTTGACCTGGCCGAAACCGCCAACATGATCATACCCCACGACACGCACAGCTTCATGTCGTGTGGATCATGCCATGGGCCGCAGGCCCCGCCGGAGGCCCGCGCGGCCTTCGACATGGGCCACGACCAGTGCGTCGATTGCCACGAAGACATTATCAGCGATCCGGATTCGTGTACCACATGCCACAAGGTGCCGGATGTAGCGGAGACCGCCGCGCTCAAGATTCCCCACGGCATGCATGCTTCGATCCCATGCGGCCAGTGCCACGGGCCCCAACTGCCGCCTGAGGCCAAGGCGGCCTATGCGATAACACACGATACTTGCCTGCCGTGCCATGACGAAGAGATAGGGGATCCCGACAAGTGCAGCACGTGCCACAAGGCCCCGGAAATCGCCGAAACAGCCGTGCTCAAGATCCCCCATGACATACACGCCGGCATTGAATGTGGCGTGTGCCACGGCCCGCAGACGCCCGCGTCCGCCAAGAGGGCCTGGCAGATAAGCCACGACACTTGCATAGCCTGCCATGAGGACGACATAAAGGATCCTGCGGCATGTGAGACGTGCCACAAGACGCCCAATGTGACCCAGACCGAGACGCTCAAGATACCCCACGCCGACCACGCCAGCGTGCCCTGCGGCACATGCCACGGCCCGCAAGCCCCGGCGTCCGCCAAAGAAGCCTGGGTCATCAGCCACGATACGTGTATCTCCTGTCACACGAAGTGGATCGGCAGCGTCGACAAGTGTGAAAAGTGCCACAACACACCGGACATAGACGAAACCGACGAAATCCGGATACCGCACGAGCTCCACGCCGACATGGTGTCGTGCGGATTCTGCCACGGCCCGCAGGCCCCTCCGGCCGCCAAGGCCGCGTTCCAAATGGGCCACGACCAGTGCTCAGATTGCCACGACACTGATGACTACGACACCTGCGAGACGTGTCATAAGTGGGAGTGACCCAAGTACAACTGCAGATCAGAGTTAGGCAGCAAATCGAGCGAACAACCTAAGCACTTTACCTGGGCCGGGGCTGATGCCCCGGCCTGGTTACCTGTCTGCAGAACGGAAGCGTCAAGTGGTGATACGATCCGACCAATCGCACTACACTGCAGATGTTCTGGGACTGGCTGGCTCTGGTTGACCCCGCTGCTTGATTTCGTGATACTATGGGCAAGCAATGTGGGAATGAACGCTTCGCGCTCCGTAATGGGCAACCTATATGCGCAATACGCTGCATGTTCATCGCAACATGTGCGCCTAGCTGGCCTTTTGTGATGTGATCGTTCTCCGAACAGGTTTT
>JAGVTS010000235.1 GCA_019136685.1 Bacillota bacterium
AGCGGATTGCGTCTCGCCGGCGGTGTTTGCCCCGTAGAAGACTGTTGCGCGGTGGCCAGATCGGGCCAGAGTGTGGGCCAGGAAGACCAGCGGCGCGATACCCAGACCGCCTCCGACTAGCAGGGCGTGTGGTCGATGCTGCGGCGGCGGCTCCGGCAATGTGAAGCCTTTGCCCAGGGGGCCCATGACGTCTAGGCGATCACCCGGCCGCACGTTGGCGAGTAGCTCTGTGCCCGCTCCGCGCACTTTGTAGAGAATCGTGATGGATCCGCTTACACTGCTGTCGACGCCGGATATGCTGAACGGTCGCCTGAGTAGCGGCTGAGCTGGGGCCGATGATTGCCGTTGACCGTTCCAAACTGGCCGAACGTGCATATGCACGAACTGACCCGGCGCGGCGATCGAGGCGAGTTGCGGCGCTGAAACGTCCAGCTCATACAGCCCGGGGCCTACACAGTCCTGCCTCAGCACGTCCGCAGTCTCAAGATAAGGCATGTAGCGTCCTCCAATCTGCCAGAGCATTCCGCTATACCCGTCCGTCTTCTGCCACAATCCTGCCGCCCACTATCGTCATGCACGGCCAACCCTTGAGCTCCATGCCCTTGAACGGCGTGTTCTTGCCGCGCGAGTAGAACTTGCGCGGATCCACAGTGCGGACCATATCGGGGTCGATCACGGTGACGTCGGCGGGCGCGCCGCAGGTGAGGGCGCCAAGGCACGGCACGGTTCGGCCCGGCGCCGGGATGGCGGCGGGGCCGGCTGCGGCCTCCGCAATGACTCTTGCCGGGCCGGTGGTGAACAGCTCCACCATTCGGGCAATGTCGAGCAACCCCGGGCGGACCAGGGTGTCCATGATGACCGCGACGGCGGTCTCTATCCCGGATATTCCGAACGAGGCCAGGCCGTACTCGCAGTCTTTGCTCTCAAAGTGATGAGGCGCGTGGTCGGTGGCAATGCAGTCTATCAAGCCGGAAGCCAGCGCTTCGCGGAGCGCCGCGCGGTGTTCTTCGGAGCGCAGGGGCGGATTGACCTTGGTGTCGGTATCGTAGGAGCCGACAACTTCGTCGGTGAGGGCCAGGTGGTGCGGCGTAGCTTCGCATGTAACCGAGAGGCCCGAGGCTTTAGCCTGCTTGACCGCCTCCAGCGCGCCTTTGGTGGATATATGGCATATGTGTAGCCTGCCGCCGGTAAGGCGCGCGAGTATGAGATCGCGTGCGACCATGATCTCTTCAGCCTCGGCCGGGATTCCCTTCAGGCCGTAGACAGTGGAGTAATACCCCTCGTGCATGTATCCCGCGGACAGGCTCGCGTCTTCGCAGTGGGATAGGACCGGAATGCCGAAGAGGCGCGAATACTCCAGCGCATGGCGCATCACGTCTGAGCGCAGGACCGGTTTGCCGTCGTCGGACACTGCAATGCAGCCTGCGGCCACCAACTCTCCCATCTCGGCGAGCTCCTCGCCGGCCTGCTTCTTGGTGATGGCGCCGATGGGGAGCACGTTCACCAGACCGACTTCCTGTGCTCGCCGTGTCACGAATCCGGCTACGGCGCCGTTGTCGATGACCGGGTCTGTATTGGGCATGCAACAGACTGTGGTGAAACCGCCTGCGGCCGCTGCGTGCGAGCCGGAGGAGATGTCTTCCTTATACTCGTAGCCCGGCTCCCTAAAGTGCGCATGAAGATCGATAAAGCCTGGACACACAATCTTGCCGCGGCAGTCTACAGTGGTAATGGAGGCCGCGCGTGCGCGTGCGCCTGCGCTCAAGCATACATCTGTATCCGCATTTGCATCTGCGTGCATGTTCTCATCATGGCGAGTGTTCCCAAGAGCGGCGATCCTGCCGTCTTCGATCAATACGTCCAGGACGGAGTCTATATTGTTGGCCGGGTCGATCACCCGCCCACCCTCAAGCAGCAATCTCATCCTTGCGGCCTCCCATCATCAGGAACAGGAGCGCCATACGCACGGCCACTCCATTAGTCACCTGTTCGTTTATGAGCGCTGTGTCGCCGTCGGCGATATCGCTGGAGATCTCGACACCTCTGTTCATCGGACCCGGATGGAGCACGATCGCGTCGTCGGCAGCCAAACTCAGGTGTTCGGGACGGAGCATGTACAGTTCCGAGTACTCGTCGAGAGAGGGGAAGAGACCGGTCTGCTGGCGCTCGCGCTGGATGCGCAGGACGTTTATGACGTCCACGCCGCGAATGGCGTCGTCAAGGTTGAAGCAGGTTTTGACGCCCAGACGGTCGAGGCCGGGCGGTATCATTGTGGGCGGCCCGGCGACGCGGATTTCGCAGCCGAACTTGGCTAGCCCGTAAATGTTGGACCTGGCAACGCGGCTATGGAGGATGTCGCCAAGAATAGCGACTTTGAGATTGTCGATGCGGCCTTTGCGCTCGCGGATGCTGAACATGTCCAGCAGCGCCTGCGTGGGGTGCTCATTGGTGCCGTCGCCCGCGTTGATGACGCGCATTGAGGTGTTTTTCGCGACGTAGTGCGGGGCGCCGGTCATCGAGTGGCGCATTACCAGAATGTCGGGGCCCATCATCTCCAGGGTCTTGATGGTGTCGCGCAGTGTTTCGCCTTTCTGAACACTGCTGGTGGATACAGCCAGGTTGGATGTGTCGGCGCTAAGGTATTTTCCGGCGAGCTCAAAGGAGGTCCTGGTGCGCGTGCTGTTTTCGTAGAAAACGGTGATGATGCCCTTGCCGCGGAGTGTGGGCACTTTCTTGATCTCGCGCCTGATGATGTCTTTCATAGGGAGCGCGGTATTCAGAATCAGCTCGATTTCTTCGTTGCTCACATCCTTCAGACCCAGAAGGTCTTTGCGCCTATCGAACTGGGTGCTCTGAGCGCTGATTCCCATTGCTGCAGCCTCCTTATCCCCGCTGCAGGATGGCCAGGCCGAGCCAGCGCGCCACAGGGCGCGGAGAGACTTTCGGATCCCTTGCCAGCCTCACGGGACTAGTTTAAAGGGACAGTTCTGCCGAGTCACTGGATACGTTCCTGTATAGTCACCTTGTCCTCATCGTCTATCTCGCGGACGCAAACGGACACTACCTCTTCACGGGATGTCGGGACGTTCTTGCCGACGAAGTCCGGCTTGATCGGAAGCTCACGATGACCCCGGTCGATCAGCACCGCGAGCTGGATCCGTCTGGGCCGGCCCAGGTCGATCAGGGCGTCGAGCCCAGCTCGGACGGTACGCCCGGTGTAGATCACATCATCCACCAGCACGATGCTCATTCCCGTGATGTCGAAATGGACCTCAGTCCGGTGAACCAGCGGCTGATTAGCCAGCGCAGTCAGGTCGTCTCTGTAGAGGGTTATGTCCAGAACACCCACGGGAGGCCTGATTCCTTCGAAAGATTCGATCAGATCGGCCAACCGCACAGCTAGCGGGCCGCCTCTGCGCCTTATGCCCACTAGGGCCACACCCTGCACACCCTTGTTCGTTTCGATGATCTCATGGGCAATGCGGGTGAGGGCGCGCTTCATTCCCATCTCGTCCATGATTTGAGTCTTGTCACGAAGTTCCACGAGCACCGTCCTCTCTTTCGCGCCTTTCTGATCTGCCTGGTCTCGGGGGTTTGTCGGTCCCACCGACTTGCTCGTTCGAAGGTCTGTGCCTTCAGCTGCTCGCGCGTCTGCCGATTCGCGCGGTCGCCGATCGCGCAAACCGCCGACTCCGGTTGCACCAAGTGTAGCAAAAAGCCTGCCCCAAGCCGTAAGGCCGGGCAGGCATCATCCACTAAACCCCTGCAGGACAGGAAGCTTGCCCTTGTCGGCCTCACGGGACCAACTTAAAGGTGATGTCGAACAGAACCATCTTCGGACTATACTTCCGCTACGCACTTCACTATCTGACAAGAGCATAGACCATGTCGACGCGCGCGTCAATACGAGTTTTGCCCCTTCGCCGTCATGCCGTCCGGCAATGCCTGCCCGCACTTCGGACGAAATCGAGCCACTGGCGCGGCAGCGGCAGCCGGGGCCGGGGCCGGGCGGCCTGAGCAACCGGAGTGAGCAGAAGGATAGGGGCGATCTGAGTTGAAACATGATACAGTGTCGGTGTGGCGCGAACTGCCCAGAAACTAGAAACCGGCCGTAGGCAGACTATCAAAGAACTTTGATGGAGGTGATTGGTCTTGGAGAAACCGGTCGAGCAAAACAGGGTCCATCGGGATGAGGCTGAGGCGCCTGAGGCGAATGGTCTTGAAGTGATGGAATACGTGGAGATGTCTCTTCCAGAACTGCGTGCACTGAATCCGGGGAAGACTGTCTTCATAATCAGTGTTAGCCCCATTGAGGTACATGGCCCGCATCTGCCGGTGGGGACAGATGTGTTCATCGCAGATGACCTGGCGGAGCGCTACATGGCCGAGCTGCACAAGAGGCGACCGGAGCTAGTGTTTGTGAGGCTTCCGTCTCTGTATGTCGGCTCCGATGCGCTTCCGGTGGCGGGGTCGCTATCGGTGCCCGCGGTTCATCTGGAGGGGGTGCTTAAGGCTTACGGAAAGGGCTTGGCCAAACAGGGCTTTCGTTACCTGTTTGTCGCCGATAACCACGGCGGCCCACGCCATCAGATGGCTGCGGAAGCCGCGGCCAGGGCGCTGTGGAGGAAACACCGGTTCTACCTGATAGACCCCTTTGGCGCTGACTTCCGCTACATGGTACAGCACGACGCCGGATTCATGAGCAGGACCGGGCTGGGGCCAGGGGCCTGTGGCGACGACCCCGACAGCCACGCCGGCACGAACGAGACCTCTCTGATGCTAGCGTGTTCACCGCAGCGTGTTCGTGAGGATTATCGCAATGTCAAGTCATCGCTCCCACCTGCCAGGCGCGGAGCTGCGAAGTTCGTGGGCGGCCTCGCGACGGTTGTGCGGCTGCTTGGTGGACGGACGCTCGGGCGAGATCTGGACCATTTAGCCAACACGCTGGCGTGGGTGGGTGATCCCGAGATGGTCCCGTATATGGGCGATCCGAGCAAGGCGACGCGCGAGGCGGGTGAGGCCATGCTCGCTGCACGGGTGGAGGCGGCCATGGGCCTGTTCGAGCGGGCGCTGGCAGGCGGGGCTGAGCCGGAGTCAATGCGGGAACCTGTCCACATTGAGCCCATGCTGTGGGGGCTGCGGATCATGAGGAGACTGCCGGAGTAGGGCGGAGCCGAAGGCCCTCGCAGCGTGCTGATGCGAGCTCGGGTCGACCTGGGTTGAGCAGAAACTGCCTGGGACCTGAGCCTGCCGAATACATACACGGGGAGAATTGCGTATGCGCATACGATTCTTGGGGGGCGCCGGCGAAGTGGGCGCTTCAGCCATGCTTGTGACATCGAATTCGGGGAAGAACATACTGCTTGACGCGGGTGTGCGGGTGAACGAGGAAGGCACTGAGATGCTGCCCAACCTGGAACCGCTGAACAGCGTGAGCCTGGACGCCATCATCATATCCCATGCCCACCTCGACCACAGCGGCGCGCTGCCTTTGGTCGCGAAGGTGTCGCCGGGCGCAGGCATCTACGCTACGGCTGCTACCAAAGACTTGGCTAAAGTGCTGCTATATGACTCGATCAAAGTTGCGGAATTCCGGGAGGGGCTGCAGCTTTTCGGCGCGGACGACGCCGAACAGGCTCTTGACAGGACGGTGACATACGGCTTTGAGGCTGCGTTTGAACCTGCTCCGGGTATTCTGGCGAGTCTTCTGCCTGCCGGGCACATACTGGGGGCTGCTGCCGTGCTGCTGCAGATGGAGGAGGGGACCTTGCTCTACACAGGCGATTTCACCACCTTTGAGCAGGAGACTGTGGGCATGCAGCGGTTCACGGGCGCATTGAGGCATGGGGTGGACGTGGCCGTGGTGGAGGCGACTTATGGCTCGCGGATACACGCTCCCCGATCGCACGAAGTGCGCAGGCTGCTCCATACCATCGGTGAGGTGATAGCAGGCGGGGGGAGGGTACTGATCCCTGCGTTCGCTGTGGGGCGTGCTCAGGAGCTAGTGCTGGCACTACGGAACTACATCAGGCGAACCAAGAAGAAGTTCCCAGTGTATGTGGATGGGCTGATCCGGAACGTGAATGCGGTGTTTGCGCGCAACCCGCACTACATGGCCGACAGGTACCGCAAGGAGGCGCTGCGAGGAGAGGAGCTCTTCTACACTAACGGGATTGAGGCAGTAACCACGAAGGCGCAGCGCGACAAGGTAATTGCATCTACCGAGCCCTGTGTGATCATCGCCAGTTCCGGGATGCTTACCGGTGGCGTATCTCCGGTTTATGCAGAGCGGATTGTTGAGGGAAGGAAGAACCTGTTGGCCATCGTGGGCTACCAGGACGAGGAGTCGCCCGGCCGCCGACTGCTGGACCTGGCCGGCCGGACTGAGGGCGAACGCGCCATAAGGCTTGGGGACGCTGAACACCAAGTTAGGTGCAACGTGGCGAAATTCGGCCTTTCAGCCCACGCTGATTCGTTGGGCATCGCGGCGTCGATCAAGCCGCTTGCTCCACGGTTTGTGCTGGCCAACCATGGCAATGACGAATCGCTGGCAGGCATGTCGGAGGCATTGGCGGCGCAATTGCCGGAAGCCAGGGTAGAGGTAGCTGCGCCGGGACTGGTTTATGACTATGCGGCCGACGGCAGCAGGGCGACTGCGGGCCGTCCTAGGAAGTACTCTCTCAACCCCAAGCTCAGGGAGGTGTCGCTGCATCGGGATGATGCGGTTGTGCCCGAGACTCTTTGGCAGCATCTACTGGCGAACGGCATAGGCGGGGCGACTGTGACGGTTGCGGACTTGCTGGCGGCCTGGTTCGGAAGCGGCGCCGAGAACCTGCCGGACGAGGACAAGCAGGCATTTAGGAAGGCAGTCAGGGATAGTCGATATTTCCGCATCACGGGAACTAACCCCAATGCCGCATACGTGTTGACAGATGATGAGTACAATGAAGCAATTGCGCC
>JAGVTS010000026.1 GCA_019136685.1 Bacillota bacterium
CTGGCGACAGTATTCCTGCCTATCACGGACTCGGGTTTCACAAGCTCCACCCGAGGCAGACGCGCCGCTCGAGCATATAGGGCCTCTGCGGATATCATTATCCCCGGCGCAATGACCCCGCCAAGGTACTCCCCTGCCTCGGTAACAGCGCAGAAGGTAGTGGCGGTGCCGAAGTCCACAATCACAAGCGGGCCCCCGTACAGCTCGTATGCCGCAACTGCGTTGACTATACGATCGGCTCCGACTTCCTTGGGGTTCTCGTACTTTATAGCCATACCCGTCTTCGTGCCCGGCCCAACCACATCAATCGTGCAGTGGAAATACTTGCGTGCCATCTCCTCGAATACCGTAATGACTGGAGGCACGACCGACGACAGGATGATACCGGCGATCTCAGACGTGTGTATGCTGCTGAACTCCAGCAACTGCATGATTAGCATCGCCCACTCGTCGGCAGTCTTCTCTCTGGAAGTAGCCACCCGGTAGTCGGCGCATAGTTTGTCGCCGCAGAACACGCCTATTACTGTGTTGGTGTTTCCAACGTCAATTGCCAGAATCATGAGGTCGCCCCCTTCCGGCGCAATTATACCATGTGGGCTGGTCTTTGACAGTGCGTGAGACGGAGATTAGAATAGGCTGGGGACTGGAGGTGAAGGCGTGCAGGTACTACTTGACGCAACAGTCGTAGGTCTCGCCGCAGGTGTAGTGGGCACCGGCATCGGCGCACTTGCCTGGGCACCGGCATCGGCGCACTTGCCATCGCAGTAGCTGGTACACCCACTAGACGCTCTCTCTCGATAATGATGGGTCTCGCCGGAGGCGTCATGATATCCGTAGTCTTCCTTGATCTAGTACCCGAGGCGGTCGAAATAGGTGGAACAGGCTACGCACTGGGCGGTTTCGTTCTCGGGGTCGGAGCGACAGGAATCGTGGACCTCCTGACGCCGCACTTCCATTTCGTCTCTGGGGACTGCGAGAGAGCGCGATTTCTACGTGCAGGCATACTCACGGGGATAGGCATTGCCATGCACAACCTGCCCGAAGGGCTTGCTATAGGCGCGAGCTACGCACATGGATCATCGCTCGGGCTTTCCGTGGGGCTCACCATAGCTCTGCACAACATCCCCGAGGGAATGGCGATGGCCGCGCCGATGTGCGCAGCGCGACTGGACGCCCTGCAGATTACGATGTGGGGCGCGCTGGCCGGCCTGCCCATGGCGATAGGCGCCCTGGCTGGAGTGGCGGTCGGAAACGTGTCCAGCGCGGTGCTCTCGGTGTGTCTGGGGTTTGCAGGCGGCGCAATGGTCTTCATCACCGCCGACGAGCTCATCCCTGACGCTCAGGAGTTCGCGGTAGGGCATTCAGGAACCTTCGGGATTGTCCTTGGCGTTTTGGCAGGCATGATCCTTGCGTATGCGTTATGAAAGGAAGAGATAGCATGTCTTCAGCCGATATTCGCAGAGTGACCAGAACAGCGATCCTAATCGCTCTCACCGTGGCCTTTCAATCTCTTGGCCTACAGCAGATGGTCACAGGCCCGGTAGTCAACATGTTCCTGTATCTAGCAGTAATGACTGTCGGTGTCTGGGGCGGCGTGGCCACCGGACTCGTCACGCCCGTTGTAGCGCTTTGGGTCGGCATACTCAAGCCAGCCATGGCGCCGATGGTTCCCGCTATCGCACTCGGGAACGCAGCGCTGGCAGTCGTATTCGGAATGGTGTCCGGCATCGGAGGCCGCAAGTCAACGACGTTTCGCATAATCGGAGTCCTCATCGCTTCGCTCGTCAAGTTCCTGATCCTGTCGACCACTGTGAGATACCTGGTGCAGGTTCCGGGGCCCCTGGCCAAGATGATGCAGGGGACGCAGCTGGTGACGGCGCTGATCGGCGGAGCGCTCGCCCTGGTCCTAGCCGAAATCCTGTCGCGCACCGGCATAATCGGCGAAACGACCGACGGCACGGGTCGAAAGCGCGGCTAGTCGTCTGCCCGTCTCGGTTGATCCGCGTTCGGGAACATTTCTGATGCCTTTGGCATAGCCTATACTGCTATGCCTGTTGGCCATCACCGTTCGCGGGAGGCGGAGTATATGCACTACACAGTGCAGGAGGGCGACACGCTCTGGCTGGTTGCCCAGAGGTACCGTTCCGACTATAGAATGATTGCCCTGGCGAACTCGCTTGAAGAACCGTATGAGGTCCACCCGGGCCAGGTTCTCCATATCCCTCGCAAATACAGGCTAATCGGGTTCATCGCCGACTATGCCTCCACTGAAGGCATCGCCGATGCTCTCCGGGCGCCCGAGCCCTTCAGCGAAGTAGTCTACTCGTTCCTGCACGTACAGCCTGACGGGGACTTGCATCCCGGCGCTCAGGACCCCGCGATCCAACTGATCCGAGCGCGACGAACGCGTGTGTTGGCAGGAGTGACGAACCTAACCGAGGCCCTGTACTCACCGCAATCGGCCGACGCAGCGCTGCTCGCAGAGGACACCCGCTCAATGCTGGCCGGCAGGATTGTGGAGGCCGCCGCGTCAAACTTCCTGGACGGCGTCCACCTCGACTTCCAGAGTATCAGCAGTGCGCACTGGGACGCCCTCATCGAACTCGCCCGCGAGGTTCGGGCCGGATTCGCTTCTCTCAGCCCCAACTACACGCTGTCGGTCACGATTCCGCACGACTGGGCTGCAGGCGCATTCAACCTCAAGCGCATGGCCGAGTACGTCGATCTCATGATACTGGAAGGGCTGGAGAAAGGCTCTAAAGATCCTGAGGGTCCACCAACGCGTCTGGCGTGGTTGCGGAAGAACGTCGAGTCGGCCCTGGAACACATCAGTCGCTCCAAGCTTGCGGCGACCATCGGAGTATACGGGCTGGACTGGGGCGCAGGGGGAGAGGTCGCCTACATTACGTCAGACGCCGCCGCGCGCGCCGCCAGCGAGACAGGCGCCCACATCGTCCGCGATACCGACAGCGCCGCGGCCTGGTTTGAGTATTGCGATTCCCGCGGAGAGCAGCATAAGGTATGGTATGAGGACCTTGTCACGTTCTCTGCCAAGATCAGAGCTTTGGATGCGCTCGGAGTGAGGAAGATCGCGTTGTGGCGCCTGGGTGCAGTGCCCGCGACGGTCCTGGAAGCGGCATCCCAGGCCTGGGTGTGGGGATAGCAGCCTGCCTCAGGCCGTGAGGTCGGCTGCCTGATGCACCTGGTACACCGGCTTGTGGAAACGACGGCACTTGATGGCTATAATGAAGGTGGACATGCTTTGATGGAGGTGGACTCATGCCGTTCAGTATTCTCGACATCATCTGGCTCCTCGTCATCATCTGGAGCTTCGTTCCCCTTTTTACCAGGCAGACGCGTGATGCATCAAGGTATAAGCTGATCCGGCAGATAGAACACAAGCGCAAGTCTCGAGTGATCACGCTCATTCACCGTCAGGAATCCATGAACATCCTGGGCATGACATTCGCCCGGCACATCGGAATCGAAGACTCCGAACAGCTTCTGCGGGCGATCAGAATCACCGACCCCGACGTGCCCATCGACATCGTTCTGCACACCCCGGGCGGCCTCGTACTGGCCACCGAACAGATCGCCCACGCCATCAAAAGCCACCGAGGCAAGGTCACGGTGTTCGTGCCGCACTACGCCATGTCGGGCGGCACTCTGATCGCCCTGGCTGCCGACGAGATCGTTATGGACCCTAACGCCGTCCTGGGCCCGGTAGACCCGCAGATAGGCAGCTATCCAGCGGCTTCGATCCTTGCTGCGGTGGCCAAGAAGCCCATCGCGGAGGTAGATGATCAAACCCTCATACTGGCCGATGTCGCGGAGAAAGCATTAAGGCAAGTCCGTTCGCTGGTGGTTGATATCCTGAAAGACAGAATGCCGCTGGAGAATGCCGAACAGATCGCGGAAGCTCTCTCAACCGGTCGCTGGACTCACGACTATCCCATAACCTGCGGGGAGCTAACCGAAATGGGCCTCACCGCGTGCAACGACATGCCCATTGAGATATACCAGCTTATGGAGCTGTACCCTCAGCCCCAAGCACGAAGGCCTTCAGTAGGCTACATACCCATCCCATACGGCGCACGGGGCGAACAAGGCAAACGCGAGTGAGGCACAGCGGGCAAACGTCCGATCATGGAGCGCGAGGGCGGCTGCTCGGCGATCATGGGAGGATTGACATGGAGGTCTTCATTGCTCGGCAGCCCATCTTCGGTACCACTGACAAGGTATACGGATACGAGCTGCTGTTTCGAGGCGGAATCGAGAACGCGCTCGCTCCCCGAGGCCCCGGCCCCGTGCCGCTATCGTCCATACTCGATGCCGAGGCAATCACCAGCGGCAGACGCGCGTTCATCCGGTTCCCCGGCGATTTGATCGAGCGCGGAGTGCCCGCCACGGTGCCCGGCGAGTTCTTGGGGATACTGGTACCTAACGAGGTGAAGCCGTCTCAGGAGCTTATCCGAATATGCAGAATCCTCAAGCAGAAGGGGTACGTTCTGGCGCTCGACGATTTCACTCAAGGGTCAGGGCAGGAAGCCCTTGTGGAACTGGCCGATATCGTCAAGATCAGCTTCCTGCGCACATCCACGGCGCAGCGCATGTGGCTCCTCGAACGGCCCGACCTCGGTCATGTCGCGTTTTGGGCGTCCGAAGTCCACTCTGCCACAGAGTATCGCGAGGCCCGAGAACTGGGCTGCTCGTACGTACAAGGGCGTTTCTTCACTCAACCTGTGCCGTCGAGGGGTCGTACAGCGGCCAGTTACAGCGCAGCCGGCCTTCAGCTCTTGAGTGAAGTACAGAAGCCTGAACCCGAATTCGACGAGATGGCTAGAATCATCGGGCATGACCCCGCACTCTCGTACCGAGTGCTGCGGTTGGTCAATTCTGCAGCATTCGGGCTTCGAACCGAAGTCACCTCGATAAAGCATGCTCTGCTCATCTTGGGAATGAAAGAGATCAAAGAGTGGGTCCCTTTGTTGATCATGACTACGCTCACTCAAGATAAGCCGGACGAACTGATCACCTTGTCAGTGGTGAGAGCCAGGTTCGCCGAGCTTACGGCCAGGCAGACTGTGCTGGTCGACAGGTCGGCCGAGCTGTTCCTGGCGGGGCTCTTCTCAACCATCGACGCCCTGCTTGACCAGCCCATGGACGAAGCCATCGCGGGCCTGCCGTTCCCCGGAGATGTTCAAAAGGCGCTAGTCGGCCAGGACGGCCCGATTACCCCCTTGTACAGCTTGGTCCACGCGTACGAGCAGGGGCGGTGGGACGAGATGAGTGAGCTAGCAGCGGCAGTGGGCGTGCCTGAACAGGTGCTGCCCCGCGCGTATGCCTCGGCTATATCATGGGCACGCGAATTCTGCGAACAGGGAGGAGCCTCCCGCGAATAGGGGCCGTGTCGGCGCTGCCTTAAGCCCTGCGCTGGCCGGTTTACAGGAGGTAGCTGATGGACGTCTACGTCGCAAGACAGCCGATCTTCAACTCCGCTGGCAAAGTATACGCCTACGAGCTTCTATTCCGAGACGGCATTGAGAACGTATTCCGCTCCGAAGATCCTGACCTGGCATCACTATCCGTAATGGACAATGCTTTCATCTCGATCGGCATCGATAATCTCACCGGCGGCAAGCGCGCCTTCATCAACTTCACCGGCGCTCTTCTCGAACGGCAGGCGCCTACGCTCGCACCCAGATCGCTCCTAGGAGTCGAGATCCCAAACGACATAGTGCCCACCGAAGGCCTGGTCAAGGCATGCGGCGCGCTGAAGGCGAAGGGGTACATCCTTACACTCGACAACTTCGTGCCGGGATCCGGGCAGGAAGCTCTGGTCGAGCTGGCCGACATCATCAAGGTCAACTTCCTCGATACCGGCGCCGAGCAGCGCATGCAGCTTCGCGCTAGGCCCGACCTAAGCGGCGCCAGGTTCCTGGCGTCCAGAGTTGAGTCTGTCAGCCAATACCACGAAGCCAGGAGTGCGGACTACTCCTACTTCCAAGGGTATTACTTCGCGGAACCGGTGGTGACCCAAGCCAGCACTGTTCCCGCGTACAGCGCCACCGCCCTCCACCTCCTAAGCGAGGTGCGGAAGCCGGAACCCGAATTCGGCGCAATAGCCGACATCGTGGCGCACGACCCCGGGCTCTCCTACCGTGTGCTAAGACTGGTGAACTCTGCTGCGTTCAGGCTCCAAACCGAGATCACCTCGATAAAGCGGGCACTCGTCATGATGGGCATGAACGAGATCAAGGAATGGTTCCCCCCGCTGATCATGACGACCCTCACCCGCGGCAAGCCGGACGAACTCGTGATCATGTCAGTAGTGCGAGCCAGATTCGCAGAACTCCTGGCGAAAGAATCGGCTCTGACCCAAAGAGCCGGCGAGCTGTTCCTCACAGGGCTGTTCTCCTCTATCGACGCCATGCTCGACCGGCCGATGGGCGATGCAATCGCCGAGCTGTCGCTCCCTTCGGACGTCCGCAAAGCGCTTTTGGGTGAGGACGGCCCGTTTACGGCGCTGTACACACTGGTGCTTGCGTACGAGCAAGGGCGGTGGGACGAGGTGAGCGAACTGGCGGCGCAAGCAGGCGTACCTGAACCGGTGCTGCCGCGCGTGTATGCAGCGGCGGTATCATGGGCGCGCGAGTTCTGCGAGCAGGGAGGGGCCGCGCGCGAATAGGCGGAAAACGATGAGTCACATTGCGGCCAGCGCCAAGGTAGCAACGGCTGCGCTGGCCGCAATTGCCAGTACATCAGCCCAGCCAAACGGAATTCGCCTGTGAAAGGTCCTGACGGGATACAGCCCGAAACAGCGACCCTCCATGGAAATGGCGAGCGACTCCACCCTGCCGAGAGCGGACACCACAACTGGGATGAAGGTGTACCGGGCTGCCAGGAACACACTTTTAAGCGTGGGGCGATCCAGTTCGATTCCCCTGGCCATCTGGGCATGCCGCACTGTTTGGGCCTGGTCCCGAAAGTACGGCACGAACCTCATGGCCGCAAGGAAAGCAAACCCGTACCTATAGGGTAGTCCCGCCTGCATCAGCGCGTATGCCAGGAGCTCAGGTTCTGTTGTGCTCACAAAGAGATGGCTCGCCAGCACTACGTTGAGAAAGCGCAGCGCCATCAATGCGCCCGCAGCAACACGTTCGGCCAGCGCAGGGCCGCGCGCCAACAGAACTTGACTGACGAACAGAACAGCCGCAAACAGAAAGATCCCGCGTAGACGCCGACAAAACGACTTTCGGCGCAGCGGTGCACCGGCCGTCACGTGCACCAGCAAGATCACACAGCATAACGCAGTCGCCTGCAGGGGCGTTCTCGCCCGGAAGGCCACGACGCAAGCGGACACCAGCATTGCCAGACGCGCAATGGGACTAAGCCCCATCCGTGTGCCAGGCTGAGCAAACATAGTCGCGTTCCCCCCTGCGCGCAAGTTCCGCCATGGCGTCGGCGGCCGGGGCATCCAGCGTGACGCGCCCGTGCTCAAGAAAGACAATACGATGGCAGCACCAGGCCATTATGTCCGGATCGTGCCCTACCAGCA
>JAGVTS010000204.1 GCA_019136685.1 Bacillota bacterium
TCGTGTACGATCTGAACTTTCTGAGTGACTACGATAAGAGAGTCTATCGCCTTGGGATCAAGGTGTATCTTTCCTTTGACGGCGATGAGGAACTGATGCAAATCATGGATGACTGGGAGAAAACCATACTCCCACGGCATCATCAGATGTTGAAACCATACCTAAAGAACGCGGGCAACGATATCGCGACTGCACGAACACTAGTGCATGTACTGGAAACACTGATACAGAGTATTGTCGTCAAGAATAGACTTCTGCCTGAAGAAGAAATCCGGGAAGAGATTTCAATCGTTCTTCGGGAGTGTTAGCGTTTTGCTTTCCCCATGACCTAACGAACGTTAATACAAATTGAGCGCTGGAGGAGAGATGAGACATGGAAGCTGAGAAGACACTTGCACTGCTACAGAATATCTATGCGGCGTCTATCGCAGAGACGGTGAACACCTACGACAGGCTAATGGTGCTCGACACAATCGTAGAGAGAAGAAAAGAAAGGAACTCACAGACAGCGCCCTTCTTGAATCAACAGCTTGGCATCGAAACCGTTGAGGAGGTTTTCGGCAAGCTATCAGAGATTTTCGGCTGCGCAGATTGGTCTGTGGGAAAGGTAGATGACGGCTATATCGCTACGGCAGCCTCGTGCAAGTTGTGCGCGCTATCCAAGAAGATGGGAGGGGCAAATCCTTGTAACGGATGGTGCCTAGATCCCATGTTCGCAATGATCACAGCCGCAACCAAAATTGATGCCGGAAGCTTAGTTGTTGAGAGCACGCTGATGACTGGAGACTGTTGTAAAGTACTGATCCACGCTCGTACAGAACAGAACGACACTGCTGAGACCGCATTGCTGTCACGACCGGTGGTGAATTGTCCTGCCCCCGCGAAGTAGGCGCGCAAAACCCTGAGGTGGCTAGGCACGCCGAGATCGTTAGGGGGTGGGCAAGCATGGAGATCCATGTACTCAGGGTGCGAGGAGGTTACTCAAAGAACGCGGTTGGGACGTGGCTGCGGGCCAGAACACCGCGGCAGAGGATGACTCGTGCTCCGCCGTAGTATTTTGGGCGCTGTCCTTTCATAGACCATTTGCTCTGAGACGAAACCCCGGGCGATCAGGAATCGCCCTCGGGTTCTACCCGATACACCGAGATGCCGTCTTTGACTCGTATTGGTGTCACGACAGGTATACGCACACCCATCCCGGCAAGCTGCAGCACAGGTGACGACGGCAGAAGCTTTGCGGCGTAGCCATGCTCCCTGAGCGCCTCATTGATGATAGCCATAGCCTGTGCGTCAATCCCATCCCATTCGAGCAGTTCCCGCCCGCTCAGGCGGTTGAGCCATGCCGGCGTCGTGATGTTGTGCTCGGCGAAGGCCTTTCGCGCCGCCGGTTGTAATCTGCCTGTCAGCACGTCAATCGGGATCATCGAGACCGGTTCTTTGTGAGGAAACGTCCGGTCGAACGCGTTGGCGCTGCGGAATCCAAAACGCGGGTAATAGTCGGGATGCCCGTAGAACACGATTGCCCCATATCCCAACTGCCTTGCTTCGCGCATTGAATGCCGCATGAGCGCCGAGCCCGGCACAAACGCCGGGACGCGCCGGAGCAAATGGACCAGATAATGCTCGTCGCAAGTAGGGCCTGTAAATCCCCAAAATGCTTCGTCGGTGAGGTTCTCCACGGCGCGGTAGTCCTCAGGATGCTCAAGGCGCACAACACACCACTCATCGCATCATTGACAGCGGCTGCCGCCTCTGAGATACTGCGCATGTCAGCGCATACTGGGAAGTGTACCACACCAAACCACGAATTGCTACTTCACGGGCGTGCCGTGCTGGAATGAGCATGGTGCAACCTGCCTTCAGACCTTCAGAATGGATGTGAAACGCAATGTCCGAACGCTCAGGAGCAGGAGCCAAGTCGTCAGACGCCCTCGGGGCTATAGCTTCGGTCTTCCGCACCCACTATGAGCAGCGCAGTTTCTCCGGTTCAGGGATAGTCAAGCGAGGGGATGAGGTTCTGTTCTCGGGCGCGTATGGATACGCGCACAGGGGTTGGCGAGTCCCCAATACCGTGTCTACCAGGTTCGATACAGCCTCCATCACCAAGCTATTCACTGCGGTAGCGGTATTGCAGCTAGTGGAGCGCGGGCTCTTGTCGCTGCACGATGGGGTGCTCGACATCCTCGAGCTTCAGGGCACTTCGATTTCGCCGCGGGTCAGTGTGTATCATCTGCTCACGCATTCGTCTGGAATAGGCGACGACGCTGACGAAGAAGCGGGCGAGAGTTATGAGGCCATCTTCTGGGACAGGCCCAACTACGCCCTCAGGGAGACTGTCGACTTCCTCCCGCAGTTCGTGCACAAGCCGGCCAACTTCGCGCCGGGCGAAGGCTGCAGGTACAACAACTGCGCGTTTGTGCTGGCTGGTCTCGTGGTGGAGAAACTCACAGGCCGGAAGTATCGGGACTATGTGTGCGAGAACGTGTTCAGGCGGGCGGGCATGTGCAGCACTGAGTTTGTGGCTATGGACGCCGTGGCCGAAAACGCGGCAGAGGGATACGCTGCGGTTACAGACGAGAACGGGAAGCTACCTGGCTGGCGGAAGAACATCTACTCGTTTCCTCCCATAGGCTCGCCCGACTCGGGCGCCTACACGACGGTGGGCGATCTGGATCTGTTCATGCGGGCGCTAGCGGCGAACCGGCTGTTGTCAGAACAGCTCACAGAGGATTTCTTCAAGCCCAAGGTCATGTACAGGCAGACCGCGCGCGCCACCTATATGATGGGATATGGATTCGAATTCGCGCTGGAACCGAGCGGCAGAAGGGTCATGTATATGCAGAAGGACGGGGAGAACCCCGGCGTCGACAGTGTGCTCAGATACTACCCTGATACCGCCACTGTAGTTGCGATTCTCGCAAATCAAGACTGCAATGTATGGGACATGGCGGACGAGGTGGGGCAGGCGCTCAAGGGCCTGCAGATCTGATAGGGCGGCCTTGTTCAGAACAGCGACAGCTGGGTCTGCGGTAGGGCTCCCGGTAGGCTTCGATGATGTCCTCCATCTTGCCCGAAGGGATTGTAGGGGTCGCTCATGGCGCCTGTGCCGACAACGCCTTGTAGTTGTCACCAAACCACGACGCGCCTACACAGCGCACGAGTTGCGAAACCAGGCTGAGCAGGGATTTGTGCGACCGTATGGAATACCGCTATGCATTACCCACATTGCTGGAGAAGGTGTGAATTTTGGTATTGCTGATTGACCGAACGCCTTGCGCCAGGCACTTGCCTACGCTCAGAGACGCCGGCTGTTGGTGAAAGCCACGCTAAGCAAGGCTTTGGGCAAAACAGCGTTTAGCAGCGAGTTAGCGAACCTATGACGAGACAGCACAGCTTCGTGCCGACCTTGCTAGAAACAGTACGGTTTTTTCGCTGACCGTGCTAGAAACAGTACGGTTTCGCCGCCGGGGAGGAAGGAAGTGGGCTATATTGGGGTTACATGGGAAATTGGAGGCGGTTTCAGGATCCTTCCGGATATACTCGAGGACAGATGCGCGCAACTAGATTCTGTAAATCGCCTCTGCCTGCGGATTTGCTAAGGCTGCAACCCTAGAAAAAGGAGGTGCCGCGGGCGGCGCGAATTCAGACAGCTCGTACCTGTCCAACCGTGATAGATCTGAGAAGGTTGCTCGAAAAACCTTCTCAGAAATGAAAAGGATGCCTCAGAACCGCGTTAGGGCCAGCCACAGTAGAACACCGTGCCCAGGAATACCCATGGATACGGGTAATGCATAGGGGCTTTCAGTACGGCTTCGCCAAAAGCCGTGCGGAAAACCCACGGGTCATGGAGCAGGTCGACAAAACCCATGGGAGTTGGGGGTGCGGTCCTGATTGGCAACGATTTCTCCAGTTGAACCCGGGTGTCCAAGACTATCATCAACACGGACTACGCCGACACGGTTCGCGGCGCTGATTGTGGAATCTTGAGGCTTATGATGCGCGAATGGAAGCATCGAACGACGAGGCCTGTCAGTATCGGGCTGCCTGCCTGTCGTCGGGAAGCACGCCGGGAAATACGGACCAAGTCAAAACGTGTGGTTTTGGCCGAAAGGGGTACAGTGATTGATGGACGCCAAGTATTTCGTGGATCTGGCCTTGCAGTGGGGGGCTGATCATGCCGTTCCCTTTCAGATCGGCGATATTGCCTTTGATTCGCGCACCATCTTAAAGTGCGCTTTTGGCTGCGGTGATTGGGGCTATGGCAACACCTGTCCCTCCCGGCCTCTTTCTCTCAAACCCTGGGAATACGAACAGGTGCTGCGGCGCTATTCCTGGGGGATTATCATCCATTCAACGGACAAGCGGGTGTCGCAGGACGTTTCTTTCGGCGTCGAACGCGAAGCCTTTCTACAGGGCTATTATCTGGCCTTTTCGCTCAGTGACTGCGCCATATGCGCCGAATGCGCAGGATTCGCCGGTAAGCCATGTGTCAATCCCGGGAAGGCGCGTCCGGCGTTTCACAGTGTGGGCATTGACGTTTTTAAGACCGTGCACCAGTTCGGCCTGCCTCTGGATACTCTCAAGAGCCAAGACGAGACGCCCAACTGGTATTCGGCTGTGTTCATCGAGTGACGGGCCGAGGCAGTTTTGTCATACAGCCTCGTAGTCAACTTTACTGTAGTCGTCGAACATGCTGGCGGCATCGTTTCCGCACAGCGATACGAAGTCGGCCTCTGCCGGTATGAGCACGGTCGCTTCGTCAATACCGTGCCTCCTCAGGCAACCCGCGAAGGAGCTCATGAGATGGCCCATATGGTAGCGCCAATCCTTGACGCCGCCTTGCTCTGCGCGAGCGCGCATTGCATCGATGCGGTCTTCCTCCTCCTGTGTGAGGTCTATTCCATTCCATATGAACTCGCAGCGGCCGGAGCTTAGGGGGTCGTGCATCGTTTTGACTTCCAGGACCAGGCCCTCATCGAAACCCTTGACTAGGTATTCGTCGACATATCTGCAATAGAACGCGCCCTCGCGCAATCGTCCGGTTCTCTTCCAGGCCTCATACCAAGGACAGGTGACAGTGTGCGTGACGAGAACCGGGGATCTTGCCGCAACCACGGCGGAAATGGATCCGGGCGGGGCCGTCCATTCGCAATAGGCCCTGTATGAGGCCATGGAGGTACCGTCGCGGTAGGCGATGGCCCTTTTCCTCATTCGTCTGCCTCGCTCGAGCGCGTACGACTTGACTGCTTCCGACAATATGGCCTCGGCAGCCTCCCCGCAGGTAGAGAGTACGCTTCTTGCAAGGGCGGAGAACAACAGGGCGTGATGGTCCGGAAGTAGGACGTCGGCGCCCCCTGACGGCTCCTTCGCTGTATTCCTGTCTTGCATGGTCTTCAGTCCTCCCGCTGAACGCTCGAATACTCCTACAGTACCGAATGGCTGCAGAGATCTCAGTTAGGGCCTCGGACTACACCCCGTCAACGGTCGTCCGAAACCGCTTTCCGTCTAGCCTGCAAATGCTCTGGACAGCTCGTCGACTGGATGCCACTGCTGTCGGGAGCCCGATGGCGGCCTCTGCCCACTGCCCGACCATGTACATGTTCCGTAGCCCCGGCAGGGTACGGGTCAGCCCTTTGAACATCGCGAAAGGCTCGCCGGGAACGCCCCAGGCCTGCAGCCCTCGCCAGTTGCCTGTGAAGCGCTCGGTGGTGACAGGCGTTGCTACGTCTGTCATCTCAACCTGTGCGCTGATGCCCGGGAAGCGCTGTTCGAGCAACTTCAGCACGGCAGCTGCCACACGCTGCTTCTCGTCGTCGTACTTGGCCCGGTCGGCGTCGAGTAGCTCCTTCCAGTAGTCGTAGCAGGCGCTCAACATCACCTTTACCACGGTCTTTCCTGCGGGGGCTAGGGTGTCATCGAAGTTGTGCACCTCGATATTCACCCGGTCAAGCGTCTTATCGACAATGGTGACCGGCTCGGGCAGGAACCAGGTAAGTGCCTGCGGTTCCTGCGACATGTCGCGATCCACCCCGAACGCGACCTGCAGTGCCATGTCCATGTGTCGCGGGGCTGCCTCGTAGTAGCGCCTGATGCGGTCGTCCGCAAACCTGCCGTCCAGCATCCCGAAGATGGTGGAATGACCGTCGGCGGCGGAGATTACCACGTCGGCCCTGTGCTCGGCGCCATCGGCAATCACGCCGACGGCCCGGTTGTCCTCAACCAGTATGCTGCTTACTCGCGAGCGGTAGTGAATCCTTCCGCCCAGCCGTTCGTATCGATTGGCTATGCTCCGGGCAAAGGAGAGCGATCCGCCTTTGGGCCAGCCCAGGGTCTTGTTTTGGCAGCCGGCCAGGAAGTTGAGATGAAGGAACATCGGAATGTCGGCGAAATCGTACTGCACGGTAGGAAAGGCCCGGCGCAGGAACGGATCTTGGAAACGCGTTGCGAACTGATCGAGCGTCACCTTGCTCCACTTCGCGAAGGCCACGGCCACGGGCCAGGCCTTCAGCGCGGCCTGCAACGGAGTCATGGTCATCAGTGAGAACAGGTCAATGCGGGCAAACCTTCGGGCGCCGTTAACATACTTCTCAATAAGGCCGGCATCCGCCGGCGACAACTGCTTCATATGTTGCTCCAGACGGTCAATGTCCGTATACACAGTCAGGACGCGACCGTCGGCCGACTCCACCTGTGTCAGGGTATCGTGAAATACCATTTCGCGTCCCTGAACCGCTCCGAGCTCTTCCCACAACCGGTAGAGCTCGGCCCTTGGGCTTGCTCCGGCCAGATGGTGAATGCAGCCTTCGACAGTATAGCCCTTGCGCTTCCATCCGGTGCAAAGCCCTCCC
>JAGVTS010000126.1 GCA_019136685.1 Bacillota bacterium
GAATGACAATGCATTCGTTGCTTATCAGGTGGAGTCTTCTGCTGCGGACATACTAGCAGTCACCACTGGCTCAACGTTCCCCAACATCGACGGCAAGACATTAAGAGAGCTCCGGATTCGCACAGCTGGCCTTCCCGAGCAGGTAGCCATCGCCTCCGTTCTCTCCGACATGGACGGCGAGATCGAGGCGCTTGAGCGCAGGCGCGACAAGACCCGTCTGCTCAAACAGGGAATGATGCAGGAACTCCTAACGGGGAGGGTGAGGCTGGTATGAGTGACGTGGGCGAGCGAGAGAAGCACACCCAGGAGCGGGTGGTCAGGCTGTTCCGGGATAGTCTGGGGTATCGCTATCTGGGTAACTGGATCGGCCGCGACTGCAACAGCAACATCGAGCCTGAATTGTTGCGAAACTGGCTAAAGAAACGCGTGTACAGCGATAACATCGTCAGCCGCGCCATGCACGAACTCGACAGGGTCGCTAACGACACAAGCGAGACACTGTATGAACGGAACAAGAATGTCTACGGGCTGTTGCGCTACGGCGTGGGTGTGAAGCCCGAGGCCGGGGTGAACACGCAGACGGTATGGCTGATCGATTGGACCCACCCGGAGAACAACGACTTCGCGATAGCGGAGGAAGTCACCGTTCCCGCCAAGGGCAGCAAGGGCAACACCAAACGGCCCGACATTGTGCTGTACGTCAACGGCATCGCCCTGGGCGTGCTCGAACTCAAACGGTCAACGGTGTCCGTCTCGGAGGGGATCCGGCAGAACCTCGACAACCAGAAGAAGGAGTTCATCGAGCACATCTTCTCCACTCAGCAGCTCGTCATGGCGGGCAACGATACCCAGGGCCTGCGGTACGGCACCATACAGACCCCGGAGAAGTATTACCTCACGTGGAAGGAGGATGGCCCGGGCGAAAGCCCCCTCGACCGCCACCTGGCCCAGCTCTGCCGAAAGGATAGATTCCTGGAGATCATCCATGACTTCATGGTGTTCGACTCAGGGGTCAAGAAGGTGTGCCGGCACAACCAGTACTTCGGCGTCAAGGCGGCCCAGCGGTTCGTGAAGCGGCGGGAGGGGGGCATCATGTGGCACACCCAGGGGTCCGGCAAGAGCCTGATCATGGTGTGGCTGGCCAAGTGGATCAGGGAGAACGCGCATGACGCCCGGGTACTGATCATAACCGACCGAACGGAACTCGATGAGCAGATCGAAAAGGTCTTCTACGGCGTCAAAGAAGAGATCTACCGCACCAAGAGCGGGGCCGATCTGGTCAGGGCGCTGAACGACACCACGCCTTGGCTGGTGTGTTCGCTGATACATAAGTTCGGCAGCAGGAGGCGAGAAGAAGACGACGTTACCGACTACGTCAAGGAAGTAAGGGACGCGATCACGACCGACTTCAGCCCCAAGGGGAACCTATACGTGTTCGTGGACGAATGCCACCGGACGCAGAGCGGCGAGCTGCACCGCGCCATGAAAGTGATCCTGCCGAGCGCCGTGTTCATCGGGTTCACGGGGACGCCGCTGCTGAAGGACGACAAGAAGCGGAGCATAGAGGTCTTCGGCCCCTACATCCACACGTACAAATTCGACGAGGCTGTCAGGGACGGCGTTGTGGTGGACCTGCGATATGAGGCGCGGGACATCGACCAGAGCATAACCGCGCAAAAAAAGATAGACGAGTGGTTCGAGTCGAGGACCAAGGCACTCACGGACCACGCCAAAGCGCAGCTGAAGCAGCGATGGGGGACGCTACAGAAGGTGCTCAGCTCGCGTGAGCGCCTGGCCAGGATCGTGGCCGACATCATGCTGGATATGTCCACCCGGCCACGCCTCATGGACGGTCGCGGCAACGCCCTGCTGGTGGCCGGCAGCATATACGAAGCCTGCAAGTTCTACGAGCTATTCCGCGGCACCGAGCTGGCCGGCAAGTGCGCGGTCGTGACCTCCTACAACCCGTCGCCCGGCAGCATCAAGGGCGAGGAAACGGGCGAGGGCGACACGGAGCGGCTCAGCCAGTACGACACGTACCAGCGGATGCTAGCGGACTGGTTCGATGAACCCCCCGAGGAGGCCGTAAAGAAGGCCGACGAGTTCGAGACGCAAGTGAAGAAGATGTTCGTCGACGAGCCGGGGCAGATGCGGCTCCTCATAGTCGTGGACAAGCTGCTCACCGGATTCGACGCGCCCTCCGCCACCTACCTGTACATCGACAAGACCATGCGCGATCATGGGCTGTTCCAGGCCATCTGCCGCGTGAACCGGCTGGACGGCGAGGACAAGGAGTACGGGTACGTCATTGACTACAAGGACCTGTTCAAGAGCCTTGAGGGGGCGGTCCGGGATTACACGTCGGCTGCGTTCGACGGCTACGACGAGGAGGACGTGTCCGGGCTCCTGAAGGACAGAATCGAAAAGGCCCGGGAGAGGCTGGAGGAGACCCGAGAGGCGATCAAGGCGCTGTGTGAGCCCGTGGACCCCCGCAGGGACACGGCGGCATACCGGCGGTACTTCTGCTCCGAGGAACCGGGCAATATGGAGCAGATGAAGAACAATGAGCCCAAGCGGCTCTCCCTCTACGCGGCGGCGGCGGCGTACGCCAGGGCCTACGCCAACATCGCCAACGATATGGACGCCGCGGGGTACAGCGCGGACGAGGCCGCCGCCATAAAGGGCGAGGTTGAGCATTTCAAAGACGTTTCCGCGGACGTGAAGCTCAATAGCGGCGACTACGTCGACCTCAAGGTGTATGAGCCGGCGATGAGGCAGATGATCGACATGTACATCCGCGCGGAGGACAGCGAGACGGTTTCGGCGTTCGAGGATATGACCCTGATCGACCTCATAGTGGCCCGCGGGCCCGATGTCATCGATGTGCTTCCCAAAGGCCTCAGGAGCGACAAGAACGCGGCAGCCGAGACGATAGAGAACAACGTGCGGAGACTGATAATCGATGAGCACCCCGTGAACCCCAAGTACTACGACAAGATGTCGGGGCTTCTGGACGCACTCATCGAGCAGCGCAAGAAGGAGGCCCTGAGCTACCGGGAGTACCTTGAGGAAATCCGCGAGCTGACGGCGCGGGCGAAGAACCCGCACGCAGACGCGTCATACCCGGCTGCGCTCGACACCGGGGCCAAGCGGGCGCTGTTCGACAACTTCGGGCGGAACGCCGAACTGGCGCTGAAAATAGATCAGGCCGTGCGAGACAGCATCCAGGATGATTGGCGGGGATCTGTCTTCAAGGTCAGGAGGGTAAAGAACGCCCTACGCGAGGCGCTAGGGGACGACGAAGCCCTCGTCGAGCAGGTGTTGGAGCTGGTGAAGAGACAGAATGACTACTAAAACGCACCGGATCGACGTGAGCGGCCTGTCGGTCGAGGTGGTCCGCAAGGACATCAAGAACCTGCACCTCGGAGTTTACCCCCCGGATGGACGGGTGCGGGTGGCCGCGCCCACGGCGGTAAGCGACGACGCGGTGCGGCTGGCGGTAGTCCGGAAGCTAGCATGGATCAGGCGCCAGCAGGCCAAGTTCGAGGCCCAGCAGCGTCAGTCGGACCGCGAGATGGTGAGCGGGGAGAGCCACTTCTTCCTGGGCCGCCGGTACAGGCTTCGGGTAACGGAGGGGAAGGGCCCTTGCAGCGTGCAAGTTTCCAGCGGGGGCTACATGGACATGCACGTTCGACCCGGCACGAGTCCGGACAGGCGCAGGTTGCTTCTGCAGGAGTGGTACCGTAAGCAGCTGCGCGAGCTGATTCCCCCGCTGATAGACAAGTGGGAGCCGGTGCTGGGCGTTCACGTCGCCGACTGGGGCATCAAACGGATGAAGACCAAGTGGGGGTCGTGTAACGTAACCGCCGGTCGTATCTGGCTCAACCTAGAGCTGGCGAAGAAGCCCGTGGAGTGCCTGGAGTACGTGGTTGTGCACGAAATGGCCCATCTTCTGGAGCGCCATCACAACGGTCGGTTCATAGCCTTTCTGGACGATTACCTGCCGCAGTGGAGGACGTACCGGGACGAACTCAACGCGGCTCCACTGGCGCATGAATGCTGGGACCGCTGATCGAAGAGCGTTCGATTTTGTTGGGGGGTGACGTGCACGCACCTGATATTTGTGGTCAATGACTTGGAGCTGGGGGATGCCCACGCTAGTGCCGAGGACATTGCGGATACATTGCTTGCCGCCGGGTGTTGGCTGTATGGTCCCACCGCGCCACATGTTCGGAGGCTACAGGGTGGTGACAAGGTGCTCGTATATTTGGCAGGTGCCAGCCGAAGGTATTTCTGTGCGTCATTCATGCTCTCTGGGCCAGTCGAATCGAAGAAGCCCTGTCTGTCCGGAACTGTCGGCGACTTGCTCACCCGTACGTTTTCGGCGAGCTCGCCCATCACCGGAGTGCGGAGATGGGTAACCCCAGTGCACATCAAGCCGCTGATACAGGACCTTCAGTTCATCACGGACAAAAAGAACTGGGGACTTCACTTCCGTCAGTCTGTGAGGGTGATCGGCGAGGAGGACCACGATCGGATTTGCCGTGAAGGAAACGCGGTGCGGTAGCGGATGCCCACGTGGTGGGGAACATGCGAGGGTGACGCACGCCGGGCCTTACTTCTGTCGGGGCTTGCGGAGGGCGCATTAAGATGAACCGAACGCAGCCAACTGGCGCATGAGATCTGGGAGCCGTGAAGGACGAGAATGGAGACCGGCATGCCCGGTGGCAGCACCGGATAGGGGGAACCGCAGATGAGCAGCACGCGGACGTACTGGCTGGACCTGTTTACCGGGAAAACGTGGGGGGAGTTCATCGACGCGGGCGCCAGTGTGACTGGGTTCCGCGAGACCAGGTGGACCACCGTCCAGAAGATGAAACCGGGGGATTACGTGCTCTGCTATCTTACCGGGGTATCGCGCTGGATAGGAGTGCTTGAGATCACCTCCGAGCCGTTCATGGATCATACACCGATCTGGGAGGACGAGGTCTTCCCTTGCAGGATCAAAGTGAAGCTCGTGGAAGCGTTGACCCCCGATACATCGGTCCCTATACACGACCTCCTGCCCCTAATGAAGACAACCAAAGATCTTGCGCACCCGCAGTCCTGGACAGGCTACTTCCGCGGATCGCCAGCAAAATGGAATGCCGCTGATGGTGAACTAATCATCCAGGCTATCCGGGAGGCTGCGAGAAACCCGGTAGTGAGACCGGTAGATCAGGCCAAGCTTTCACGCAGGCCACGGGCCCTCAAAGCCCGAACCGGCTCTTTCACGGTACCCGAGGATATCGAGACTGAAACCGAAAGCGCAACAGACGATGAGCAGACGCGAAGCGATGAAGCGTCCGCCCATGTGGAAGCGCAATGGCTTCTTTTGCAGCTAGGCAGCGATATGGGGCTAGACGTGTGGGTGGCCCGTAACGACAAGAATAGGAGCTTCGGGGGGCACAGATTCTCCGACATCCGGTCGCTCAAGAGTGCACTCCCGTCGCAGTTTGACGACGCAACCAACCGGACGATCGAGCACATAGACGTCCTGTGGCTTAAGGGGCACTCCATAGTGGCGGCATTCGAGATTGAAAGCACAACGTCAATATACTCCGGCCTGCTGCGTATGTCGGACCTGATCGCGATGCAGCCGAACTTGAATATCCCTCTATACCTTGTCGCTCCCGACGAGAGAAGGGGGAGGGTAATTGCCGAGATCAATCGCCCCACGTTTTCTAGGCTATCGCCGCCCATGTCGGAGATGTGTAGATACATATCCTTCTCCACACTGCGAGAAAGATTGGCTGAGGTCAGGCGGATGGCCAAGTACCTGAAGCCCGAATTCCTCGATGAACTGTCGGAGTCGTGCGAGGTGGAGGAGGAATAGAGCGCTAATGACGACTGCCGGCTTGGCGCTGGCCGCCAGAATGAAAACCTATCGACTTGAATTCTAGAAAGTTTCGATGGTTGAAAAACCGTCATTCCATTGAGATACGCCCGGTTCGAAGAACTTCGACGGGAGGGATTATTATGAAACGTATTGCACCTTGGTTGTGCATCGTTTCACTCCTATGTTTACCCTCTGTGACAAACGCAGCCTTACCAACCGTAGAACAACTGCGCGGCCTATTCACCCGCGCGGGGCTGGCGATGGATGAGACATCAGAAGCGTCCGACCCACAAACCTACTACACGTTGACTGCTCGTGGGGTAGCGGTGCAGATTCAAGCCATCACGGAGGATGGCGAGGTGCGGGTTATCCAGGGCGCATTCCCGAGGTTTTTCGGCGGGTCTGCGCAGCACGCCAATAACATGTTGGGCGAGTTTCTCTATGCTTGCCATCCCGATTTCACCAACGATAGCTTGTATCAGTGGATCTGCGGCACGGGCTACGCGAGCTGGGGCGCACAACTCATCGGCGCATCTCCGGGCGGTCCATGGTATGGTCACGTGCAGATGGGAGATAACTGGGCCTCGGTTGCTTATATCAGCAATCACGGGTCCGACATGCTCGGCGTGCGATTCGCCGACAAACCATCACGCGCCACCTGCAATGTCCATCCCGAAGTGTGGATGGATAGGCTGCTGGCAATCATGGATAAGCCTGCCTATGTGCCCGTTGACTCGCTGCAGCGTTACCCCGATCGATACAAGGGGCAGGTTGTGACGCTTACAGGCACTCTCGCGCAGAAGGTTGATGATGCACATTACGTAGTCAAGACTTATGATGG
>JAGVTS010000049.1 GCA_019136685.1 Bacillota bacterium
TCAGGCGGGCAGAAGCAGAGGCTTGCCATAGCAAGGGCCCTCCTCTACGATGCGCCGATTCTGATCCTTGACGAAGCCACCTCGTCAGTAGACACCGAAACGGAGGCCAAGATCGCAGCCGCACTCGAAAGGCTCGTCGGAGGCAGGACCACGATAGTCATCGCCCACCGTCTCTCAACCATTCGCCATGCCGACAGAATCGTCGTGCTGGATGAAGGCGAGATAGTAGAACAAGGAACCCATGAGGAGCTGATGGGGCTGAATGGCCTCTACTCCAAACTGGTTACGGTTGATTCGGACGCATCGAGCTCCTACACTGCAGTACATCGCCTGTGAAGGCTTCGACTTCTGATCTCAGGGCCATTCTCGAGGCTGCGATCACAGGAAGGTGGCATGCCCCGCCCTGAGATGAGATATAATGAGAAGTGGAAAGCCACATGGAATGAGGCCTTGGAGCCTGGAGGCGAAAGCCGATGAATCGTAAGGATGTTCTCACCAGACTTCTAGCCGTTGTGGGCACAGTACTTGTGTGGACCCCTATCTTGTTTGCAGTCCTGACATCCGTAGCTGGAACAATATCTCGCCGCATGTTCCGATTCGACTATCTGATGCCGGCTGAGCTCTTTCCCATTGCCTTCGTTGGTGCGCTACTGCTCATCTGGGCTGCTCGGCGGGCGCGCTCCCATCAGAGACTCATTGGTTGGGGTTTCGGCGGCGCGGTGGCGTTTCTTGGCGGCGGCCAACTCTATGCCGTTACTAGTGGGCTCGCCTCCGGTGCAACCGCACCGACGGGCTGGGCTTGGGCACTGGTCATGACTTCAATAGCCCTCTACTCGCTGGCGCTCGTTGTGACGGGTGTAGCAGGCATATTGCTGGTGAAGAAGGTACATTCCCCCGGTAAGGCAAGCGTCAAGTAGCACCCGCCCGTAACCACTCCCGCAGCTAGTGCACAGGACCCCCGGAACACGCCGGGGGTCCTTCAACCTTGCGCTCACGATTTCGACTGCACGACCTCAGCATCCGCCGTGCTCCGCACTCATCGTGCGCCTGCGGCCCTCAGCGTCAGCTGCCTAGAAGGGCGCCTTGACACTTATCGTGAACAACTGCCAATCCATGTAGTTGCCCGGGTAGTTCCTCAGGTAGGCCCACGGCTTGCCCGCATGGAAATCGCTCGTATCCGCCGCTTTGCGTCCGTCCGCGCCATAGCTCAGGGTTATCGTGCCGCTTCCGACAGTTCCGACAACGGAGGCCTTCAGCCAGGTTTTGCCCTCATCGTCAAATGGCCTCCACATGTTCGGATCCGCAGGCGGCTTTATCCCCTTGCTTCTGAAAGTGTACACCAAATGGGCGCCGATTCTGTCGCTGATCTTCCAGTCAAGGTCCGCACCGGCAACCAGCGCGCCTTTCTCGTCCTTGGTAAGTAACGCAGCACGGGCATACAACGTATCAGTGATATTGGCCTTCGCGCCCATAAAGCCATAGTAGTCAGTGACCCCTGTTTCATTGCCCTTCTTGGTGTAACTGCCTGCGCCCGCCACGTCGAACCGTGCGCCCTTCAGGAATCCCGAAGGTGCGTCCAGAGCGTAATGCCCATAGCCAAACAGCTCGGTTGCTGGATCCTCCACCGTGTACTTGGCCTCGGTTTCCAGAGTGAGCCCGTGTGGAGTAGACCCCTTGATGTTCAGGCCGACAATAGTGTCCGCCCTCTTGCCATCATGTTCCGCGGAATCCGCGCAATTGCCGGTCTTGAACTCGGCAAAGGGTTTGAAATCCAGGCCAAACCTGCTGTACACCGAGTCGGCATGCACTTCGAAGCCCGCAAAGTCGGTAGCATCGTCCTTGCAGAGATCAGATACGTATGCCCCCGACACTGTTACCTTGAGATCCTCGATCGGATCCACAACCACCTTAGCGCTGGTCCTGTTCCATACCGGGCTATGCTGCGCCTGCTCCATCCAGAGTGTATTGCCGATGGTCAGGGCCGTGGGAACGCCCGCAGGCAGCCCCAACTCCACCTCTGCCTCGACAGCCGCGGCGCCCTTATAGGCGTTGAGAAGCGCCTTGTCGTCTGTGTCGGCATAGGCCGACTTGAAGCCCAGCCCGACCTCGGCGTACTTGGCGTCGAAGGTTGCCGGCCCGATCTTCAGGCCTTCGAGCTCAACCAGGAATGCCAGGTTGTTCTCAGGCGCGTCGAACTTCCAGGCTCCTATCTTCTCCCAGTAGCCGGCGCCCGCAAGCGTCAGGCCGGCGTCGGTGCCCGGAACACTCCCTGTCACGTCAATGCCCATTACAAGATCGTCTTTCCCGTCGACGCCTTGCTCCGACGTGAAAGCCCCGACAATGCCCAGCTCCAATCCTATAGGCAGGTCATGAGTGATCCGCCCCAGGAACGCGCTGCTTGCCGAAAGCCCTGCGGAATACAGATTTGCCTCGGCTCCAAACACCTTGCCCCTGGCGTTGATCACTAGCCCGCGCCCTAGGGTTGCCGCGATGCCCAGCGGATCGCCGAGCGACGCGAACTTCTTCACATTGTCCTTATCATTGTTACTGATCCAGAATGCAACCGGCTCGGTGTTGTGTGAGAAATACCAGTTGCCCACGCTCATTTCCGGCTCGTCGCCGGCCAGCGTCATGGTGAGAGGCAGGTAGGCCACTGTAGACGATCCCTGGCTGAACGTGAGGTTAAGAGCCAACCGCATGTAATTCTCCTGTGCCGGATGGCTTTCGAACGGCGGGATTATGTAGAACTTCTCCGAAAGCGGAATCTTGGCGTACGATGCGTCCTGGTGGTACCATGCGAAATACACCTTGTACTTGCGGGCCGGATTGAGATCACTCATGGCGTCAGTCAGCGGATAGACTATCTGATTCCAGCCTGGAACAGCCTGGGTAGTTGCGAAGGTTCCATCCACCCAGTTCCATCCGTCCGTGACATCGGCCATGCCGAGGAAGAAGCCGTTAGGGTTGAGCTCGTTTTCAGGCGGCAAGTACATGTTGAGCACGAGCTCACTCTGTCCTATCCACTCCTGCAGTGCATCGCCGGCGAGGTCGAGCGCCAGCTTTGTCTCGGCTGAACTTCCGCTGGGGATGACTGCTACAGAGCATTTGTCCTCGTAGGTGATTGTCTGGTCAATCTCAAACACGGCGCCCGTCCAATCATTGTCATACCCCACGAGCTCACGCTCGTAATCGAAAGTCCATGCAGCGGAGAACTCACCCGACAATGCAATCGGCGGCAGCGGCGCCGCATCCAATGTAGCAAGTACTATTGCATCGACGTAGAATGTCTCTGCCAGAGCCACTTTCTCCTTGTTCTCGTCTGCTCTGAAGAAGGAGAAGTACAGCTTGTACCTGCCGCTACTCTTGACGTTCTTCATGGCGTCACACAGCACATAGGTAATCTCGTTCCATCCGGGCTTGACGGTCCTCTCGGTGAAGACTCCATCCACCCACTCCCATTCCTTCGAGAGGTCCGCCATGCCGAGGAAGAAGGTGTTCGGAGTTGTCTTCATGGTCTCCGGAATGTACACTTGAACCTTCACTACGTCGTATTTGCCCCAATCCCCGAGCTTATCGGCGGGAATCTCAACGCCGATCTTGGTTTCGGGCGCGCTCCCATTAGGGGTTATGGCCAGCGCTCCCCCGCCTTCCTTCACTATCTCCTGAGTCAGCGCAAGTCTCGCGCCGGTGTTGTCGTCGTCTAGCCTGGCTATCTCCTCCGCAGTATCCAGGCTGAACAGGCACACCTGCCCGCCGGAGGCTCCGCCGGCCACGGCATTCGCCGAAAGGATCAACATCAGCACGAAAGCCAGAACCCCAATCGACCTCTTCATTTCACATGCCTCCCCCATCACTCGATAACTTGACGCGTAAGCCTTAGCCCTTCATACCCGTCATTGCAACCCCTTCCATGAACCACTGCTGCGCGAGCATGAAGAACAAGACTATGGGCATTATCACGATCACTGACCCTGCCATCTGCAATCCGTATTCTGTTGCGTATTGTCCTGCTAAGCTCGCCACGGCAACAGGCAGAGTGTACATGCTCTCATCGGTGGAGATTATCAACGGCCACAGGAAGTTGTTCCACGAACCGGTGAAGTTGAGGATGCCCAAGGTGGCCAGAGCCGGTTTGCACAGGGGCAACACGATCCGGTTGAACGTGAAGAACTCGCCTGCTCCGTCAATCCGAGCAGCTTCCAGAAGCTCGTTGGGAAGGGTCACAATGAACTGCCTCATAAAGAAAATCCCAAAGGCGCTCGCGATGCCGGGCAGCACGAGCCCTGCGTAGCTATTGAGAAGGCCCAGCTTCTTGAGGAGCAAGAAGACTGGGATCATGGTTATCTGCCCCGGCACCATCAGTGTTCCCAGGACTCCCATGAACAGCACGTTCTTGCCCGGGAAATCGAACTTGGCAAAGGCGTATCCCGCCATGGAACATACCAACAGCGATAGCGACGTTATCGACACAGCCGTTATCACCGTGTTGGCGAATGGCCGCGCGATGTTGACAGTTCTGAAAAGCTTGGTGTAGTTACCCAGCGTAGGCTGGCTGGGTATCCACTGCGGAGGGTAACGGAATATGTCCTTCGTGCCCTTGAAGGATGTCGACAGCATCCACGCAAATGGGGCCGCCATACATACAAGCCCGGCAACTAGCAAGAGGTTGATGACCAACGTCAGGGGCACATTCCTTGCTCTTTTCATCCGAAAGTCACCTCTTCGCCCTTGCGCCTCATCGTCAGCAGCGTTGCTGCGAATATCAGTCCGAACAGCACATAGGCCATGGCAGACGCGTACCCAAGGTTGAAGAACTTGAACCCGTGCCTGTACATGTAGAGCACGATTGAGAGAGTCGCATCCAGCGGACCCCCATCGGTGAGTGTGTATGGCTCGGCGAACAGCTGCAAGTATCCGATGAGCGTCATTGTTCCCACGAAGAAGGTTGTGGGCGCAAGCAACGGAAGTGTGATGAACCTGAACTGCTCCCACCCGTCGGCCCCGTCTATCTGAGCTGCTTCGTAAACCGTCGACGGTATGCTCTGAAGGCCTGCCAGGAATATCAGAGCGTTATGACCTAGCCCTTTCCACACCGCCATCATGATGATCGCAGGCATCGCCCACGCAGGGTCGCCGAGCCAGTTGGGGCACTGGAGGCCGATCATCTCCAGCGCCTGCTTGAGGATCCCGTATCTTGAGTTAAGCACCCACCTCCACACCACGGCGATCGCCACAGTCTCCGTGATGCTGGGAAGATAGTATCCTATCCTGAACAGGTCCTTAGCCCGATTGAGGGGGGAGTTGAGCAGCGCCGCTAAAGCCAGCGACAGTGTGACCGCAAGGGGTACGCCCACCCCCACAAAGTACAGGGTGTTCCTGAGCGCCTTCCAAAACAGCTCGTCTCCGAACAGACGAACGTAGTTGCCCAGCCCGATGAACTTGGCGTTGCCCCAGTTAGCAAGGGCACGTATGTTGAAATCGGTGAGGCTCATCACAAAGGAGGCAGCCACCGGAACAACTACGAACACCATCATGAGGATCAGGGCAGGCGCCAGAAACATGTACGCGACTCTGGTTCTTCGCTGCATGGCAACAACCCCCTCACGGCACGATTAGTCTACCGGATGGCCCTTATGTCGGCTTCAAGCGCGCGGGCGGCCTCAGCGGCTGTCTTCTTGCCGTAACACGCCTCCTGCACTCGCCGTTGGATTGCCGCCTCTATCTGCGCCCACTGCGGCACGTTCTCGGGCGCCTGAGCGTCGTCAAGTTGCTCGCGAAATACGGCCATCATTGGATTGCCGGCAAGTTCCGCGGCGTCCCACGACACTTTTGCGGCCGGCAGGCACCCCGAAACCCCGAACCATTCCAGCTGGTTCCCGGCATCGCTCATGAACTCGATGAAGCGCCAGGCAGCATCCTTGTTTCTGCTGTCGCGAAACACCACCAAGTTGCACCCGCCCACGAACGACGTTCGCGTCTTCTTCTTGGGGCACACGGCCACCGACCATTTGCCGGCGATCTCGGGAACCTGCTCATTCGTGAGGTTAATCATCCATGGGCCGCTGA
Organism: Bacillota bacterium; assembly: GCA_019136685.1. Lineage (GTDB taxonomy): Bacteria > Bacillota > DTU025 > DTU025 > DTU025 > UBA5389. The sequence goes on from JAGVTS010000049.1 coordinate 6,067, forward strand.
AGTACATAGGCATAGTGCCCTTTGCAAACTCCTGGAAGAGGTCGGTGCCGCCGCTGTCGATAGGAGCCAGTTTGTCGTGAAACAACTTGGCGTAGAAGTCGAGAGCCTCAATGAACTCAGGTTCAGTTACGGCCGGACGGCCTTTCTCATCGAGGATTCGCCCGCCGTTTTGCCACACGAAAGGCATGAACTCCTGATAGTTGTTGGTGGATAGGGCCATGCCGAATAGGTCGTCGCCCGCTAGCGCTGCGGCGGCCGCCCTCAACTCCTCCCATGTTCGAGGAGCTTGTTTGAAGCCCTTCGCGGCCAGCAAGTCGGTTCTGTAGAACAGTGCCCTGGTGTCCACATACCACGGAATGCCGTACACCTTCCCCGCCACGACGCAGGTGCCCCATGAACCCGAGAAGAACTGACCCTTCTCAACGGTCTTCGACTTCGATATGTAGCGCGATAGGTCTTCGAACACGCCGATTGAGCCAAACTCAGCCATCCACGTGGTTCCCATCTGAGCTACATCGGGCCCGGTTCCTCCCGCCACCGCAGTGATGATCTTGTCGTGCGCAGCACTCCAGGGAATC
>JAGVTS010000236.1 GCA_019136685.1 Bacillota bacterium
GCCTTGTTCTCCACATCCTTCGGGTCGCTCAGAATCGCCACGTTCCGCGTTTCCGGGAAGATGGCGAGCGGCCTGAGGATGCTCGACGAATCGACCGCCTATGTCCCGCTGGACGTGGCCATGGGGTTGCTCGACATGGATGGGTCTGTTACCGAGATAGTTGTGTTCGGCAAAAGCGCCGGGCTTGCATCGAAGCTCCAGGCACAGATCGCCCGGGCGCTGCGCGGGCTCGCCGTCGTGCCTTGGAACGAGCACAATGAACTGATCGGCTTCGTTAGTCAGGCCAAGGCCATATACACTGTGATCTACATCTTCCTGGTAGTCCTTGCGTCGTTCGTAGTGTTCAATACCCAGCTCATGGTGGTATCGGAGCGAACACGCGAGATCGGAATGCTGTCAGCGCTGGGGCTATCGCCGGAGTCCGTGCGACGCCTTTTCACGATCGAAGGCGCCATACTGGCAGTAGCGGGCAGCGCAGGCGGCACCCTGCTGGGAGGGGTCTTCAACCTGTGGTTCGGCAGAGTCGGGATCGACCTGACAGGCATCACTCAGGCAATGAGCAGTGAGATACTTCTCACTCCCCGGCTCTATCCCGTAGCTGACTACCGAGTTCTTCTCTACTCATTCTTGCTGGGCGTGGCAGTCACCATGACCGCTATTTACATCCCGGCCAGGGCTGCGGGAGCGCTTGAGCCCACGCAGGCTCTGCGCGTTGTGTGACGGTACAGTTCATCAGGGAGTGATATAGGTGAGCAGATTGAGCAGATTGACAATGGCCGCCGCACTCGTCGTGTCGCTGGCCGCCGCGATCTGGTGCGCCGCCGGCTTGCCCGCGGCGCCGGCTGCTCGGCCGGATGCATCCGAGATAATAAGGCGGATGGATGAGAACCTCAGCTTCCGGAGTGTGTACTACGAAGCGAGCCTGGAAACGATCCTCGGCGGGCGCACAAACACCAAGACGATGAGAGCCTGGGTTGAGAGAGACAGCCGGGCCCTCGTAGAGTTTACCAACCAGCGCGACGCCGGGACGGCAATACTCAAGATCGGCGAAGACTTGTGGCTCTTCTCGCCCACAGCTGACGAAGCCGTCAAGCTTTCAGGACCGCTCCTTAGGCAGAGCATGATGGGCAGCGACTTGTCCTTCGAAGAGGCGCTGGAAAGCAAGAGCATACTCGAGCTGTATGATGCGCGGGTTGTCGGCGACGAGGTAGTCGACGGTCGTCGATGCTACGTGCTGGAGCTGGTCGCGCGCGAAGGCGCTGAGGTAAGCTACCACCGGCGAAGAGTATGGGTCGATTGCGAGCGGTACATCGGCCTGCTGGAGGAATCGTACGCCCCTTCCGGCAAGCTCCTGAAACGCTCCCGCACTGAGAGAGTAGAGACGTTCGGGCAGCGCTACTACCCAACATCGGTAGTGGTAGAGGACGCAACTCGCAAGGGGTCGAGCACGCGCTTTGTCGTGGAGAAGATCGTGTTCGACGAGCCCATACCGGCGAACACATTCACCATGGAAAGACTCACAGGCAGGCTGTAGCCCAGGCAAGTATCATGCATGCCTGGGGATCACACACATGGGGATCGCGCTTACCCGAAACCACATGACAGCTCCCGGATAAGCCAACGACAGGAAGATATCGAGGCGGTTCACGTTGCGACAACCCTACATCGACGAACAGAAGAGACAGCGAGTCATACGAGCCGGCATCGAAGAGTTCGCCAAGGGCTATGAGGCGGCGTCCACCAACGAGATCGTCAGGAAGGCCGGGATCTCCAAGGGATTGCTCTTCCACTACTTCGGCAACAAGAAGAATCTCTACATGAGCGTCTTCAGGGAAGTAGTGCAGCAGACCACCGAGGCGCTGTTCTCGCGCGTGGGCGAGCTACCGAGCGACGTGATCGAGCGCATGACACGGCTTGCCCTGACTAAGTTGGAGCTGTACCGGGAGGACCCCGAAGCATGGCTCTTCCTCGCGGACGCCGTCTCCAATCCTCCCGATGAGCTCAAGCAGGAAATGCGGTCGGCGCAGGCCGAGCTGACCGACTACGGTATGAAGACATTCCTCGCCGGCCTTGACTTCGCCGGGTTACGCTCCGATGTGAAACCGGCCCAGCTCCTCAAGTTCGTCCAGCTTCTCCTGAAGGGCCTGGAGCAGGAGTGCCTGAGCAAAGGCGACCTCGCCGCGCTCGACTGGGAAGAAGTCATGGAAGAATTCATAGTCTACACTGAGCTGCTCAGAACAGGCATAGGCTGCCGGCGTGAACCGGATCCCGGTCTGCATATGAGATAATGATTGGCGCGGCTTGGGCGACGGAGGAGCATTTGGCTGCGAACGTCGTCACCCAAACGGATTCTCGAACCGTACGCCTTCGATCATGCTCCCGCGACACGTACTCCGACCCGGCCTTACGTGTGCTCACTCGATCAGCAAGGGTTTGGCAGCGCGGCGTCGAACATTCCACTGGCCAGCCTGGCTCTACGGTGTTCCAGGCCAGAGCTCTCCCTCATTCAGGTGGCATGTTTTGTTATGCGACGTTCTCAGTTATGGAGGTGCTTCACTTGCCAATAGACATCCGCGCATTAGTCAACGACCGCGTAGAATCCATCAGCAGCCTCAACCGCGCGATAAACTTAGCGACTTGGCACGCCGACACCACGGGCGATGCCGAGCAGCGCCGCATGGCTACTGAAGCCAGGAAGCGCCTTGCCGAGCTGCTTTCCGATCCTGACGATTATCGGGTGCTGCGAGAGGCCCAGCAGGCTCAATCCGAGCAGGCTGAGACGGCGAATCGAATGGATCCGCTGCTCGCACGCGAGGTCTCTGTGCTCACTCGGATGTACGCCCGAAACCAGATGACTCCGGAGGAGATCGCTGAACAGACTGATCTTCAAGCCGAGATCACCGACATCTTCGTACACTTCAGGGCCGACCTCGACGGCCGGCCGACGTCCGAGAACGACATCAACCAAGTGCTTGCCGAAGAGCGCGACAACTTGAGGCGGCGCAAGGCATGGGAAGCCTCCAAGCAGATCGGACGAGAAGCGGCTCCAAAGGTAGTGGAGCTAGTCGAGGCGCGCAACCGGGCCGCGAGGCGCATGGGATACCGCGACTACTACTCAATGTCGCTTGCCAACGATGAGCTGGACGAAACGTGGATGTTCGCACTTAGCGACTCACTTGCCGCAAAGACCGACGCCGTGTTCGCGTCGGAGAAGGCCCGCCTGGATCGGTCCTTGGCCGCCAAATTCCGCGTCGAGCCCGAGCAGATCGGCCCCTGGCACTACTCAGATCCCTTCTTCCAGCGCGCTCCGGCGGATGGCAGCGTCGATCTGGATCCCGTCTTCCGCGGCAAAGACTTGCCCGGGCTTGCCTGCCGGTTCTATGACGGGATCGGGATGGACGTCGGCGACATTCTCTCCCGAAGCGATTTGTATGAGCGCCCCGGAAAGTACCAGCACGCATACTGCGAAGACATGGACCGTGAGGGAGATATCCGCATCATATGCAATCTGCGCGACAATCACGACTGGATGAGCACACTCCTGCATGAGCTGGGCCACGGAGTGTACTTCAAGTACATCGACCCCCGCCTGCCCTACCTCCTCCACGAACATGCCCACCTGCTCACAACGGAAGCGGTGGCCATGGTCATGGGCAACCAGACCTACGATGCTCACTGGCTAACCGAGATCGCAGGCGTCAATGAGGCCCGTGCGCGGGAGCTTGAGGCCGAGGCCGCCCGGGCGTCGGCCCTTGAGTCGCTGATATTCATCCGCTGGTGCCTAGTGATGATCAATTTCGAACGCGCCCTCTATGCGAACCCACGCCGTAACCTGAACGCCCTGTGGTGGCAGACGGTAAGCCGTTACCAGATGGTCCGGCCGCCCGCCGGGCGCAATGAGCCGGACTGGGCCGCCAAAATACACATGGCCCTCTACCCTGTCTACTACCAGAACTACATGCTCGGCCAGCTACTGTCGACGCAGATCCAGTCGGCAATCACCCGGCGCTTCGGAACCAACTCGTTCACCGGCATGCCGGAAGCCGGCCAGTGGCTGATCGACTCAGTACTTGGCCCCGGCGCGAAGTGGCACTGGAACGAGATGATCCGGCGATCCACAGGCAGCGGCCTGAGCGAACAGCCCTTCGTCAAAGCAGTAGAAGCCCTGAAGGAGTGAATATGACCGATGAGGTCGATTTGACTCTGATCGACGATCCTCCGGCCCGCGAAGTCTCACGGCGCGGTGCTTCTACGATCTGGAAGGGCATCACCAAGGCGCACACGAGAAGCAGCGCAACCACGGATCCTCCCAGCCTCGCTGCGGGAGGATCTTGTGCGTGCCCGAGCTCGATTAGTCGCCTGCGCATGACTTTGGCGGACGCGCCTGCGGAGACCGCCGCTACCGCCCAAGTCGGTTCAGCGCTGCGACGCGGCCTAACCATGGTGAGGAGGAGCCTTCCATACCGCGCGAACCCCGCGCCGGAGGCGCGTGCGGCCATCTCGTCGCACGCCATCTCCTGCGCAATTCCGAGCTCTCGGCCGGCCACCCATACCAGCGGGTTGACGAAAAAGAGCACTTTGGCCGCCGTGGGAAGCCAGTTCCATGCCAGGTCTCTCCTCTTGATATGCGCCAGCTCGTGCGCAAGCGCCAATCGCAAATCCTCGCGACGCGCCGAAGTCAGCAGATCCGAAGGGACAACCACGACGTACCCTTTCGACCGTCGCAGGATCATCGGAACAGATGCCCAGTCGGCGACTACCACGTCCGGGCGCGCACTGATTCCTATCTTCCGGCAAGACTCAACTATCGCCTCGTCAAGCTCACCATCGCGCACCGGCACGCAGCGCGCCGCTATCGAACGTGATCTGCCGAGCGCAACCAGGATGCTTGCCGCGATTGCGGCCGCGCCCACAATCCAGAGAGTCATCACGGGCCGGCTTAGCCGGATCAACAGATCGGCACGTGTAGGTAGATCCGCGGCGAAACGTTGCGATACCACGCGCGCCAGGACGGTTCTGGCACGCGGCAGCCAAGCGAGGTCTATCTGAGGAGTCGCCAGAAGCTGAAGAAAGGGTTTGACAAGCCCAAGCCGCCACAGCCAGCATCGGGTATTAGCGCGGATGCGCGGAAAGGCCCTGCACAGGACCCACACCACCGCCAACGCCGCGCTTCCCTGCCATAGCGCGCCCCACATGGGGCCAGCCCATCTCTGCGGTATGACCACAAGTAGCAAGTCATACAGGTTAGCGCTCATTCCCTACCCCTGCCCCTTCCCTCCCGCGACTCGAGTTCCTCCACAAGGCGCTTGAGGTCTTCCAACTCCTCCGGGCTTACCGCGGCGTCTTCCGTGAGGTACGCCACGAAGGGCGAGAGAGTGCCCCCGAGAGTCTTCTCCACAAACCCGCGGACCACCCCGCGCATGAGCTCTGAACGAGAAAGACAAGGAGAATACTCGTTTGCAGGTCCCGATTCGGACCTGGTGAGATACCCTTTTGCTCTGAGTCTCTCCATCATGGTCAGGATCGTAGTTCGGGCAAGGCCGCGATCCTTGCCATAGCTCTCGGCCGCCTCGCGCACAGTGATCGGCGCACGCTCGGTGATGAACCGCAGCAGCTCAAGTTCCTGATCGCCCAAAGGCGGTAACTCCATCCCTGCCACACCTCCGTCCGACCCGTTTGGTGTCAACATAGCCCGCCTGCGGCAGCATGCAACTATATCTGTAGTCAGTATACGAGTCCCGTGAGACGGTGTCAACGCGCTCCGGGCTCGGCTGTGGATCTCGCCGCGTTTGTTGCGCGCAATGCCGCGAACCCATGATCCAGAAGACGCGCGCAGCTCGTGGCACGTTCTTCCTCGTTGCCCGCATGCATGATCACGGCAACAAGGCGGACGCCATCCGCCCTCGCAGTCGCCACCAGGTGATAGCCCGCCGCCTCCGTGTGGCCTGTCTTGAGCCCATCGCATCCGGGATACCTGCCGAGCAGCGGGTTCGTATTGTTCATGATGAACAGAGGATGGTTTCGGAACACCTTGCTCCGGGTGCGACTCCACTCAAGTATCGCCGGGTGGCCGAGGGCCTCGAGCGCCAGGCAGGCCATGTCGAAGGCCGTGGTGTAGCCATCGCCCTCGCCTTGCTCCGCCGGAAGACCTGTAGCATTCACGAACCGCGTGTTCCGCATTCCCAGTTCGCCGGCTCTTCTCATCATCAGCGCGACGAACTGCCTCTCACTCCCGGCAAGATACTCGGCCACAGCAACCGCTGAGTCATTTGCCGACGCTATCATCACCGACTCCAAAAGCTGCCCCAGAGTGTATCTCTCGCCTGCTCCCAGCCACACTTGGGATCCCCCCATAGACGCCGCGCGCTTGCTCACCATAACCAGGTCCAGCATGCTCGCCTGGCCGCTCTCCACCGCTTCCACCGCCAGAAGAACAGTCATCAGTTTGGCGAGGCTCGCAGGAGGGATTCGCCTCTCAGAGCTCTGCTCGTACAGAACCTCCCCAGAACCGGCCTCCATCACCATAGCCGACACGGCAGCGCCCAGTCCAATGTCCGACCGCATCGGACCACGTATGCGCCACGCTGACCCAGC
>JAGVTS010000220.1 GCA_019136685.1 Bacillota bacterium
GGGCTGGGCGCCACATTCCAGTACCGGAAGGGGGTCTTGATGCACTCTGGGGCATCCTGTTCGTTTTCGACTAGGTTTTTCGAGCTACCTATACGGATTCTACGTGGTTTGGTGGGTGCAAGTTGTCTGAATTCGCGCCGGCAACGGCGCATCCTTTTTCTGGAGCCAGGCCCGTGGCAAATCCGCAGGCAGAGACGGGTTACACAATATGGTCACGCGCGCATGTCTCCCAAGCCTTCCCGGGAGGGCCCCCAGACGACCTTCGATTCCCCAGTAAGCCCCAAATTCGCCCGATTGCCTCCCCGGCTCGTCAAAACCTAGTACTTTCTGAATAGGCTCCGCGGAAAACCGTACTCTTTTCTCATAGGTTCGCTAACGCCCTGCTAAACATGGTTTTGCCTAAAGGCCTGTGCAAGGTCATTTTCGCCGACAACTGACGCCTCCGAGCGTAGGCAGGCCCCCTCGCATCCTTTCCAGCGATGTGGGTAATGCATAGTGGAAAACCCCATACGGTCGCCAAGTAGGCGCGGAAGTCTTCCCGCTTGGCGGGGGGCGCAGGATTGGGAGTTGCGTACCGACGAGCTCTGGCGGCTGCTACGCGCGCATATCCGGTGTATGCCACTCACTTCCTTCAACGACAGTTTTGGTGAGGCAAGTCGCCTTCCTTGCGCTGGGCCTTCCAGCGACCTATAATGGGTAATGGTTCATAGGACTTCTCAAGCTGCGATTGGTGAGGTGAAGGGGCCCATGGGCGAGGCGGGCAAGGCCGGCGGGAACAGGGCGCGAGGTGGATCCGGGATAGGTGGATCTCGGGCAGGCGGATCTGGGACAGGCCCGGCTCCGGCAGGTCGATCCCGGGTAGGCCGTCGGCCCGGAGGCAGGTTGGGCCTGGGCGCCATGGCTCTGGCCGCCATAGCATTGGCGGCGAGCGGGCTGGCTCTGCTGCTTGCCAGTGGATGGTTTGTGCCGGGGCCTCGCGGTGAGAGGGTAGTTGTGTCCATACCCGACCGAACGCCCGCTTCGCAGATCGCCGCGATTCTGCATCGCGAGGGACTGATCAGCTCCGAACGCCTGTTCAAAGTGGCGGTACGGGCATCCGGGAAGGCGTCGACGCTCAAGTCGGGCCAGTACGAGTTTGTCCGCGGCGACACCATGGCATCAATAATCGACCGGATATCGTCGGGCAAGGTAATGACGATCAAGATCACGGTGCCCGAGGGGATGACTGCGAAGCAGGTAGCGAAGCTTATGGGGGATCGTGGGTTGGCGTCGGAGGATGACATGATTACGCTGATCGACAAGCCCCCGGAACAAGTGCGTGCCGATTTTCCTTTCGTCCATGAAGGCGCGTCGCTCGAAGGCTATCTCTTCCCCGACACTTACGAGTTTGCCGGCGGTGTAGGGGCCATGAAGGTCATTAGGGCCATGCTGCGACGGTTCGAGAATGCCGCGCAGGCGGCGCTGGACGCTGCGGCTGTGGCTGCGACTGCGGATGAGCCCAAGGCCGCGGGCGGTCAACTGCCAAATGGCCTCACACAGAGGGAGGCTCTCATTCTCGCCTCGATTGTGGAGCGGGAAGCGAGGATCGAGTCTGAACGCCCCATCATTGCTAGGGTCTTCCTCAACCGCCTAGAGCGTTCGATGCCGCTGCAGAGCTGTGCGACTGTTCAGTACATTCTGCCAGCTACTAAAGAGCGCCTCCTGAACGATGACTTGGAGATAGAGTCGCCTTACAACACTTACCTAGTGGCCGGTCTGCCTCCGGGGCCCATATGCAGCCCAGGCTTGGCTTCGATCCGGGCGGTGCTTGAGCCCGAGCCGGGCCACTATCTCTACTTCGTGGCATCTAGTGATGGAAGCCATGTATTCAGCCGAACCTATAACGAACACCTGCAGGCCAAGGCCAGGATTGAAAGGCAGGCCAGGCTGGGCGGACAGGCAGGTAGGTAGGGAAGAACCAGGGGGTTAGCACTCCATGACCAGAGACGTACTAGTCGTAGGCATAGCCGGCGGTTCAGGATCGGGCAAGACCACGGTGGTAAGGGCGATATCCGAAGCTTTCGGTAACGCTGTGGCTGTGCTGGAGCATGACGCATACTATCGCGACCAAAGCAGCCTCAGCTTCGAGGAGAGACTGAAAACCAACTACGACCACCCCTTCGCTTTCGATACCGACCTTTACATCGACCACGCAAAGCAGCTCATCGGCGGGCGGAAGGTAGAACGGCCGGTCTACTGCTTCGAGTCGTATACGCGCACTTCCGACACGGTGTGCGTGGAACCCGCCGGGGTCTTGATACTCGAGGGCATTCTGGTCCTTGAGGACGCACGCATCCGAGAACTGATGGACATCAAGGCTTTCGTCGACGCCGACCCGGATGTACGCTTCATTCGCAGGCTGATGCGGGATGTTCAGGAGCGAGGCAGGACTCTCGATTCAGTGGTGGATCAGTATCTCAACGTCGTGCGCCCCATGCATCTGCAGTTTGTGGAGCCTGCCAAGAGATACGCCGACGTGATCATCCCTGAGGGAGGCTTCAACAGAGTGGCGATCGAGCTTCTCATCGCCCGTCTGAAGTCGGCTGTGTAAACCCGTGTAGGGCAGTGTAGGCCCGCCTGGGCGCCCTATTGCCGGAACAATCCCTCGCCGCAACCACTCGCCGAAAAAGCCCTACGCGCCGCGAAAGCCCCAGGCCATCGGCGGGCAGAATACTGCTGTGAGTCGCGCACGCGCTGCGCAGCAGCGGAGGGGCTGCCGCCGATGAACCGCCGTCTATCTCGCGGACCCGGAAGGCTTGCCGTGGTGCAGGCCGCTATCATCATGTGTTTCATCGTCCTTCTTGGGCGGTGCGCTTGGATTGCGCTTGTGCACGGCCCTGACTACGCTGTGCGCGCCGTGCAGCAGCGCTCAACGGATGTCGTGGTCGCTCGCGTCCGTGGGCAGATTTTCGACAGAAACATGTGGGCTCTGGCGGGCACGCCGGACGGACCCGCTTCCACGTGGCCGCACAGGACTGTTGCCGTGGTGTTTCCATCTCTCGTCTCAGGGCAGGATGATGCCATGAAACGCTTGGATGAACTGATCCCGGGTCCGGGCGTGTGCGCCGGAAGTCCGCGGGCAATCAGTATTCCGCCGGCAGCCTACGCTGAGGTCGCGGTGATGGCCGGCTCTGTGCGAGGAATCGTTCCCCTGTCGCTCCCATCACGCTACTCTGGGCTGGCGTTGCATGTAGTCGGGGGTATCGAGGCCTCATACGACTGGGCACTTGGCGGCGGCGACGCTCGCGAGGTCGTGCGGCTCATGTGCGACGCACGCGGGCAGGAAATACCGGGCCTCGGCGCACGCAGGCTAGCCATGGGGCAACCTGCGGGCTGGGTGATGTTGGCGGTGGATTCGGGCCTTCAGGCGCGCGTTGAGGAAGCTCTGGATAGTCGGGCGCCTGGCATGGCCGGGGCGGTGGTGGCCATGGATCCCCGGACAGGCCAGGTGCTTGCCATGGCGTCGCGGCCTTCCTACGACCCGGACGATGTGGCAAGCTGCCTTGCCCGGCCTGACGCTCCCATGATCAACCGGGCAGTTCGTCCATACTATCCGGGCTCGATCTTCAAGGTCGTCATAGCGGCAGCTGCCTTGTCTACCGGGGCCAGGAACCCCAACTCTGTCTACACCGACACCGGCAGCATAGAAGCCGGCGGACATGTCTTTAGGTGCTACGCCCAGGAACGCGGCGGGCACGGCGATATCACCTTCCAGGACGCGCTCATCCATTCATGCAACACTTCCTTCATAGACGCAGTCGCTGAGCTTGGCGCTCAACCGATACTGGATTTCGGCCGCGCGCTGGGAATCGGCGATTCCGATGTGGCCAGCGCGGTGCGACTCCCCGGCACCATCACGGGTGTGCTGCCGAACAGCCGAACCCGGCTGGGTCCGGCTGACCTGGCCAACCTGGCGCTTGGTCAATCGCTGGTGGAGATCACGCCGCTCGAGGCCGCCGTGATGATGTGCGCTGTTGCCAACGGAGGTATGAGGTGCAACCCTGAGCTGGTGCTCGAGGCATGCGGGCCCGACGGTCGGCGAGTGACGCGCGTGTCGCTTGTGCCGTCGCGGGTCGAGGGGTTGGGCTCGAGCTTGGGCGATCGTGTGCTCCGCGCCGATGTGGCCGCCGCGCTCCGGGAGATGCTGGCCGGAGTGGCCTCGCGCGGAACTGCCAGCGCTGCGCTGGGCGGCATGGACGTGGCCGGCAAGACCGGCACTGCGCAGACCGGGCGGGTGGACAAGTCCGGAGCGCCCGTTTTCAACGCTTGGTTCGTGGGGTTTGCTCCGGTGGAGTCTCCCCGGCTGGTAGTGGCTGTTCTCATCGAAGGGCCCGAGTCAGGCGCCGCCGCCGCCGCGCCGGTTTTCGCAGATATCTGTGAATACGCTACAGGCGGAGCGAACGGACGTGCACGATGACACTATCCGTCTCATAAGCTGAGTCTGTATCACGAGACGGAGGTGGCGCATTGTGGTCGCAAGCGGCCTGCTTGCTCTGGCATCTTTGCTGGCCAGGGGCATCATGCTCCTGCACGCGCACGTCTCGGGCGGCGGCGCCTTCCCACCGCCGCTGTCGGAAGAGGAGGAGCGGGAGGCGCTGGAGCGGAAGGAGGGCGGCGACGAGTCGGCCCGCGCCGTGCTGGTCGAGAGAAACCTGCGGCTCGTAGCGCATGTGGTCAAGAAATACGATGTGGTGGGTGAAGATACTGACGACTTAATCTCCATCGGTACAATCGGGTTGATCAAGGCGATAAATACCTTCGATCGTCACAAGAAAACGAGGCTAGCTACATACGCCGCGAGATGCATCGAGAACGAGCTTTTGATGCATCTGCGATCAGGGCGGAAAAACCGGGGTGAGTTGTCGCTGTACGATCCCATCGGATCTGACAAGGAAGGCAATGAGATTGTGCTGATGGATGTGCTCACTCAAGAGGGCGACTCTGTGGCAGAGATGGTGGAGTCACGGGTAGAGCAGGAACGCCTGGCCCTGAAACTGGCGGAGCTGACGCCCAGAGAACGGCGCGTCCTGGAACTGCGGTTCGGCATGGGCGAATTCGCCCGCCAGACCCAGCGCGAGATCTCCAAGGCGCTCGGGATTTCCAGGTCGTACGTGTCGCGGATAGAGAAGCGGGCTCTGGCCAAACTGCAGAGGGAGATGTACAGGTAGAAGGCGATACGGCGGTCTTCATCCCTCCACGTTCAATCACCTGGACAGGCTGGGGTACGTGGTATAATGAACTGTGGTGAGAGGAGGAAGACAGTCCTGATTCAGCCAGACATGCGTGTAGACGGCGTGTGGGAGATCGACTTGGACGAGCTGTCGCGGCGCGGCATCGCCGGCATAATAGTGGACATCGACAATACCATTGCCCCGTGGGGAGCCTATGACATTTGCGACCCTGCCGCCGAGTGGCTGGCACGAGCCAAGAACCTCGGGTTTGGCGTCTGCCTGCTCACCAACAACTACCATTCCCGCGCGGATTGGTTTGCCCGCGCCCTAGGTCTGCCTGTGGTGTGCGGTTGGGTGAAACCGTGGCGGTGGGGGTACCGCCGGGCCATGCAGATCCTGGGCACTCATTCGGATTCCACAGTGATGGTGGGCGACCAGCTCTTCACCGACATCCTGGGCGCAAAGCGCCTGGGAATACATGCAATCTTGGTGTCGCCTTTGAGCGACAGGGAACTCCCTCACACCCGTCTCAAGCGGCGGCTTGAGCGATTCCTCCTGGGCAGGAGGGACGACAGCTGATGGCGGCCAAGTACGCTCAAATTGTCGTGGATGTACCCGTCCGTCGGGTAGACAAATGCTACGATTACCTAATACCGGATCGTCTCGAGGCCCGCGTGGAGCCGGGTTCGCGCGTTCTGGTCCCATTCGGCGCACGGGATGTGGAAGGGTTCGTGGTGTCGCGGTCGGCGCAGCCCGCGGTGGACAATGTGCGGGAGATCATCGACTGCGTGTCAGACGCGCCCGGGGTACCCCGCGAACTGCTGCAAGTGGCTGAGTGGATGGCTGATACATACGTTTGCCTTCTGATTGAGGCCCTACGAGCCATGGTACCCTCGGGCACCCGGGTTGAGTCTTCGGTGGTAGTGCGCTTGGTGGGTTCTGAAGACGATGCGCGGCGAGCGAAGATCGCCGGCGCGGCGCGCAGGGTCTTCGACTATCTGGCAGAGTGTGGGGGTAGTGCTGCGCGAGACGAGATCGCCGCCGCTCTGGAGGTGGCCGCCGTGTCGCGCCATGTGGCGACTCTGACCCGGGCCGGGCTGGTCGAAGTCGACACGGAATGGGAACGTCCCAAGGTCCGTGCGCGTCGCGTGCGAGCATTCCGAGTTGCCCCGTCGGCAGGCGACCCTGGCGCCATCGCCGAGCAACTGGCCGGGTCGAGCCCGGCACAGGCTGCGATAATGCGAGTATTCGCGTCGGCGCTGCCCCGAGGAGCCTGCGGCAACCTTGATGGAGCTGCCGACGATGTAGGCGCGATCCCCAGGGTTGAGCTACTTCAGCGCGCAGGTTGCTCTGCTTCGGCTCTCGACGCCTTAGTGCGTGCGGGGTTGCTCCGTCCCACAGAGGTTGTTGCTCGGCGATCGCCTATGGAGGGGTTGTCAGTGGGCCGTGCTCCGGCGCCCGAGCTTACCGGCGACCAGGAGCGTGCGGTGGAGCGCGTTGCGGCGCGGATAGACTCGGGCGGCGGGGTTGTGGTGCTGCACGGGGTGACCAGCTCCGGCAAGACCGAAGTCTACTTGCGCGCTTTCGAGCACGCGCTGGCCCGTGGCAGGCGCGGGATACTGCTCGTTCCAGACATAGCGCTCACTCCCCAGATGGTTGACAGGGTAGTTTCAAGGTTTGGCCCGGAGCGGGTGGCCGTGCTTCACAGCGCGCTCGGCGCGGGCGAGCGCTTGGACGAGTGGGAGCGCGCGCGGAGGGGCCGGGTGGACATCGTGGTGGGGGCCAGGTCCGCGGTGTTCGCGCCCGTGCCGTCGCTGGGGCTCATAGTAGTGGATGAGGAACACGACGGTTCGTACAAGCAAGACGAGTCGCCGCGCTATCATGCACGCGATGTTGCAGTGTTCAGGGCGGAGCGCGCCGGCGCCACGGTTGTGCTTGGTTCGGCGACACCGTCTCTTGAGACATACAGCAGGGTCGAATCGGGCGAGTACGAGGTGATCGAGCTTCCCACGCGAATCGACGACCGCCCGATGCCCGACGTCGCCGTAGTGGACATGCGGTCTGAACTGAAGGCAGGGAACCGCACGATCTTCAGTCGTCTCCTCAGGGCCCGCATAGAGCAGACGCTCGACCACGGGCAGCAGGCGATCCTTTTCATGAATAGGCGCGGGTTTTCCACGTTTGTCCTGTGCAGAGAGTGCGGACACGTGATGACCTGCCCACACTGCGATGTCTCGCTGACGCTTCACGGTTCTCAGTCTCGCCGGTCCGAGCTGGTATGCCATTACTGTAACCACTCTGAGAGGGCCCCTGATGTATGTCCGTCCTGCGGCGGCACACATATCCGGTACTTCGGCGCCGGCACCGAGCGGATTGAGGACGAGGTCCGAAAGTCCTTCCCTGATGCGCGAGTCGCGCGCATGGATGTTGACACCACGCGGCGCAAGGGGGCGCACCGGGCGATACTCAGCGCGTTCAGGGCCGGGCGTACCGACATTCTCGTGGGAACACAGATGATTGCCAAGGGTCTGGATTTTCCCAATGTCACGTTGGTGGGAGTAGTATCGGCCGACACCGCCCTGAACCTGCCTGATTTCCGGGCAGCGGAGCGGACTTACCAGCTCATTTCGCAGGTTGCGGGCAGGTCGGGCAGGGGAGACGCCCCCGGAACGGTGGTCGTGCAGACCTACAGCCCGGAGCATTACAGCATCCTAGCGGCAGCGTCCCACGACTACAGGGCGTTTTATGAGGCTGAGATTGCATCAAGGCGCGAGGCGGGGTATCCGCCGGCGCGGCAGATGGCCCGAATTCTTCTCAGAGGGATTGACGAGTCTGTCACCGCGCGCCACGCGGGCGTGATCGCCGGGGCGTGTCGGGAGCTTGCCTGCGTATCAGACGGCACAGTGGAGGTGCTCGGCCCGGCGCCGGCGCCCATTCCTCGGATTGCCGGGAAGTACCGATGGCATCTGCTGCTCTTGTCCGGGGATCCTCAGGCGTTGCGCGCAGCGGCGAAGGCAGGATGCGCTGCGCGTGAGTCGGGGCGCGGCGCAGGCGGCGCAGGCGGGATCACCGTGAGCCTCGACATTGAGCCGTCGGCGGTTCTTTGAGCACAGTAGGTCTACGATCGGGCGAGCGGGCGGTCGTCATGTGATTCGGCAATGCGCCCATTGATGCGCTATAATGTAGCAAGGCAACATACCATTTTGGGAGGCAACTCTGTTGATTCTGGAGATACGCAAAGACGGCGATCCGGTGCTTCGCCAAAAGGCTGCGCCGGTGGCTGTGATCGATGACGAAATGCGCCAGCTGGCTGCCGATATGCTGGAGACTATGTACAACGCTCCAGGGGTAGGGCTGGCTGCGCCGCAGGTGGGCGTGGCAGTCCGGCTTATAGTCGTGGACGACGGCTCGGGGCCTCACTCGCTCTTCAATCCCCGGGTGGTGTCGCGCCGGGGAGAGGTGTGCGAGGAGGAAGGATGCCTGTCAGTTCCGGGGATGATCGGGAAGGTAAGGCGAGCGGCCCAAGTGGAAGTTGAGGCGTATGACAGATCGGGCCGGAGGATTCTTGTGCGCGGCGACGATCTGATGTCGATAATCCTTCAGCACGAGACTGACCATCTCGACGGGGTGCTCTTCATCGACAAGGCGGAGAGCTTGAGGCGTGCCGAGAAGAACCAGGCTGAAGCGGAGGGCGAGTAACCGTTGCGAGTGGTGTTCATGGGCACTCCCGCATTTGCTGTGCCCACACTGGAAGCGCTGACGGACGCGGGGCATGATATCCTGTGTGTAGTCACACAGCCCGACAGGCCTGCCGGACGCGGCCACAAGCTTGCGCCCCCTCCTGTGAAGACTGCGGCGCTGGCGAGAGGGCTGCGAGTGTTGCAGCCGGAGAAGGTGCGGGCGCCGGGTTTTGTGCAGACCATACAGGAGCTTGCGCCGGATGTGGTTGTGGTGGCAGCCTTCGGCCAGAAGATCACCACAGAGCTTCTCGAATTGCCTGCCCACGGGTTCGTAAACGTTCATCCGTCGCTGCTGCCGAGGTACAGGGGCGCCGCTCCAGTGGAGCGTTGCTTACTCAATGGAGACTCTATCACCGGAGTCACCATCATGTACATGGACGAAGGATGGGACACCGGCGACATAGGCATTTACCGGGAGTTCCCGGTGCCTCGTGATCCTTGCGCCAACGCAGGCTGGCTGCAGGAGTCGCTTGCGCGGGTAGGCGCGGAACTGATGGTGCGGTTTCTTCGTTTGATCTATGAGGGGCGAGCTCCTCGCACTGCACAGGACCACTCCCGGGCCAGCTACGCACCGAAGATCTCCCGCGACGAGTTGGAGGTAGACTGGCGCCGTAGCGCATCTCAGCTGTTCGACACTGTGAGAGGACTGGCGCCTGACCCGGGCGCCCGCACTACGCTGGACGGACAGCAACTGCGAGTCTTGTGCCTGCGCGAGCTGGGTAGGGCAGAGGCGCAGCCTCAACCTGGGCAACCACCGGCGCCGGGAACGATACTGCTCGGACCAGGCGGTAGCGTGATAGTGGCTTGCGGCGAGGAAGGCAGGGAGCGGGTTCGGCTCGAGGAAGTACAACCGTCAGGTAAGCGGCGTATGACCGGGGCGGAGTTCGCCCGGGGGCGGCGTATTCCCTCAGGCGCCCGGTTGGGCAGTTGATACTATGGGCAATCGATTTTGTAGATAATGTTAGGGGGGTGACACAGGTTGATGTACCCATTCTTCTATGATCCGACGTACATTCTGGTGTTGCCGGCGTTCATCTTTGCACTGTACGCGCAGGCGCGGGTGCAGGCTGCCTTCACAAGAGGCATGAACATTCGCTCCCGTGCGGGAGTTACAGGCGCTCAGGTGGCCGGTAGGCTTCTGGCCGACCAGGGCGTGGATGTATCTGTGGAGCAGATAGGCCGACCTATGGGAGACCATTTCGACCCGCGCAGCAACGTGGTACGTTTGTCGCCGCAGGTTTACGGAGGAACGTCCATAGCTGCTCTGGCCGTAGCTGCGCACGAGACGGGCCATGCAATCCAGCATAGCGAGGGCTACGCTCCGCTTTCGGTCAGAGAGGCCATTCTGCCCGTGGCGAGCTTCGGCTCGACTATGGCTCTGCCTCTGTTCATACTCGGCATGATCCTGGGCAGCCCCCAGATAAGCCGATTCCTGATGACGCTGGGGATATGGCTGTTTGCCGGGGCGGTGGCGTTTCAGATCGTGACGTTGCCGGTGGAGTACAACGCCAGCCGGCGAGCCCTGGCGATGCTCACGGACGGCGGCTACATTACAGATGCCGAGACGCCTCAAGCAAGAAACGTACTGAATGCTGCCGCACTAACGTATGTGGCCGCTGCGGCCGTTGCCCTGACTCAGCTACTGCGGCTCTTGGTGCTCAGGGGCAGTCGGCGTGACTAAGCGTCCCGATTTCCGCAGAGCTTCCGCGAACGGGAGGGACCTTGCAGTTGAGATCGTGTACGCTTGCGACCAGGATGGCGCGTTCGCGCATGCCGCCTGGTCGCGCGCTTTGTCGGGTCGGAGCGTTGATCCGCGGGAGCGCCGACTTGGAATGGAGCTGGCCTTCGGCTCAATACGCCGGAAGAAGACTCTGGACTGGTGCATAGCCAAGGGGGCAGGGCGCTCGGTTCAGGATATCGACCCTCTGGCTCGCTCGTTGCTTCGCATTGGCGCTTATCAGCTCCTCTTCATGTCGCGTATCCCGACGCATGCGGCAGTGTCGGAGGCTGTCGAGTCTGCCCGGCGGTTGGGGCATTCCGGGATGGCCGGATTCGTCAATGCAGTGCTGCGTCGCATCGCATCGCCTCGCTTCGATTCGGGCTTTCCGGATCCGGTCGCCGAGCCCGTGAAGTCGCTCGCTGTCACACTGTCCTATCCTGAGTGGCTTGTGGAATCGTGGATCGGCGAGTTCGGGCCGGAGGCTGCAAAACGCATGCTCGAAGCGGGCAATGAGTCGCCGGCTGTCGTGTTGCGCGCCAACACTCTGCGCGCTGGTCGCGACGAACTGGCGGAGAGGCTGAGCAGCGCGGACGCGGGCATCGCGACCCAGCCCGGACTGTACGCGCCTGAGGCACTGCGTATCTTGGGCCCGCTAGAATCCGTGGAATCGTTGCCGGGGTTTCGAGAAGGGCTCTTCTCCGTGCAGGACGAAAGCTCGATGCTGGTTGCGCACGTGATCGGCCGCCCTCGTCTTGTCATAGATGCCTGCGCCGCTCCTGGAGGAAAGGCGACGCACATTGCCGAGCTTGCGCATGATGAATCTCGGGTTGTCGCATGCGACGTGTCGGCGCGCAGGGTGGCGCTGATCAGCGAATCCGCGCTACGGCTGGGGCTTCGGTCAGTGGAGGCCGTGCAGTGCGATGCGCGTGGGCTGCCGGCGGAGTGGGCGGGGAAGGCAGATGCCGTGCTGGTGGACGCGCCATGCACCGGGCTGGGCGTGTTGGCCAGGCGCGCCGATGCACGCTGGCGAAAAGCGCCTGACGATGTTGCGCAGCTCGCACGATTGCAGGCAGAAATCTTGAGCGCCGCGGCGGCCTGTGTCGCCCCGGGCGGCGTGCTTGTCTACAGCACCTGCACCGTGGGGAGGGCGGAGAATGCCGACCAGGCAGAGGCGTTTCTTCAAAACCACCCCGATTTCCGCCCATCACCACTGGCGCCTCATATGCCGTCGGGCGCAGCTAAGGCCTTGTGCGACGGGGATTCACACATCTTGCAGCTGCTGCCCGGGATTTCGGGAACCGACGGTTTCTTCATAGCGCGTTTTGTGCGGATTCCCGCATAGGCACATACCAGACAGACCGGCAGTCAGGGAAACCCCAGCTAGGACTACACGTTACCCATATCCATGGAGATGCCTAGGGCCGAAGTCTTGACCATCCTGGACTTCTATCTATTTCCGCTAAGGCCGGGGACACTGCGTCTGGCGGAGCAGCGTGGTGCGAGGCCTCGATGGGACACCCGCACCACGCTGGGCCTTGCTGAGCCTCGGACCGCCTGCTACTGGGGTTTCCGCGTTCTAGCCGCTCTAGCTCTATGCATTGCCCACACCCATGGACATTGCTGGGCGTAAAGGCCCGAGTAGCATGTGCGCCCACCTGGTGCGGAGGAATAGCCGGTCCTATTCGCTTTCGACTAGGTTTTTCGAGCAACCTATATGGATTCTACGTGGTTTAGTGGGTGCAAGTTGTCTGAATTCGCGCCGGCAACGGCGCATCCTTTTCCTGGAGCCAGCCCTTCTGCAAATCCGCAGGCAGAGACAGGTTACATAATATGGTCACGCGCGCATATCTGCCGAGTCTCCCCGGGAAGACCTCCGGACGACCTCCGATCCTCCAGGAAGCCCCAAATTGGCCCGATTTCATCCTCTGCCCGTCAAAACCTAGTACTCTTCGAATAGGTTCCGCGGGAAACCGTACTCTTTTCTTATAGGTTCGCTAACACGCTGCTAAACGCGGTTTAGCCTAAAGGCCTGCGCAAGACCCTTTTCACCGGCAACTGACGCCCTCAAGCGTAGCCAGGCCCCCTGGAAATCCTGTCCCTTAGGGCACAGGTCGGCGGCGACGTCCGCCGCCCGTCCCGCCACGCGAAACCGGCAGTCAGGAAAACCCCAGCTAGCGCGCGGACAGGGACCTAGTAGGCCCGGGCGAAGTACACCCAAGTGTCGGTGTCCTTTCCGCAGTGGATACACTTCCCCGGCCTGGGCAATCTGCCCATCGGGATGCACCTGATCGTGGCGCCGGTCTCTTCCTTGATGGCGGTTTCGCACGCCTGGTCGCCGCACCACGGTGCGTCCATGAACCCACGGCGGGTTTCCAGTATATCCTTGAACGTATCGTAGTCCTCAACAATTCGAGTATTGTCTTC
Source organism: Bacillota bacterium (assembly GCA_019136685.1). Lineage (GTDB taxonomy): Bacteria > Bacillota > DTU025 > DTU025 > DTU025 > UBA5389. The sequence goes on from JAGVTS010000220.1 coordinate 13,095, forward strand.
CACGAAGCGCTTGGCTTTCAGGTAGAGTCCCTTCTGCACGTCATCAAGCATGTTCGTAACGGCCGTTTCTAGGCCGTCCATTGGAACCGCCGTTTTTTCGCCTGTATCGCGGCGCACCAGGATCACCTGCCCGGCCTTGAGGTCGCGAGGACCGATTTCCAGCCTGATAGGCACTCCCTTGAGCTCCCACTCGTTGAATTTCCATCCCGGAGAGTACTCCTCGCGGCAATCTGCCTCAACACGGCACACCTTCGAGAGCCTTTCCTGGATACCCCCGACGGCTGACAGAACGACTTCCCGAGATGAAGCCGCCAGGATGGGTACGATGACTACTTGGACAGGCGCGACCTTCGGAGGGAGAGCCAGCCCGCGCTCATCGCCGTGGACCATGATGATGCCTCCGATTAGTCGGGTCGACACCCCCCACGACGTCTGCCATACGTGCTTGAGCTCGTTGTCTTCGTCCAGGTACGTGATGTCGAATACCTTCGCGAAGTTCTGGCCAAGGTTGTGCGACGTCCCGGCCTGAAGTGCCCTGCCATCGGTCATGAGCGCTTCGATGCAGTAGGTGCGGACCGCTCCCGCAAACTTCTCTCGTTCGGTTTTCTGACCGGTCACGACAGGTATGGCCAGATCCTCAGTGAGGAACCGCCTGTAGACCTCAAGTATCTTCAAGGTTTCCGACTCGGCCTCCTCCGCGGTGCGGTGGCACGTGTGCCCCTCCTGCCAGAGGAACTCCGAAGTCCGCAGGAACAGGCGCGTAGTCTTTTCCCACCTGACCACATTAGCCCACTGGTTTATGAGCACAGGCAGGTCGCGCCAGGATTTGATCCATTTGGCGTACATGTGCCCAATGACCGTCTCTGAGGTTGGCCGAACTACCAGCGGCTCAGGGAGTTCCTCGTTGCCCGCTTTTGTTACCCATGCCACTTCCGGCGCAAACCCCTCCACATGCTCGGCTTCCTTACGAAGGAAGCTCTCGGGTATGAATAGGGGGAAGTAGGCGTTCTTGTGGCCGGTCGCCTTCAGGCGAGCATCTAGGAGCGACTGCATGTTCTCCCATAGCGCGTACCCGTGCGGCCGTATGACCATACAACCCCGCACCGGAGCGTAGTCGGCGAGTTCCGCCCTGAGGACCACATCGATGTACCATTGTGAGAAGTCCTCTGCCTTGGATGCTATGTGTTTCACAAACCCTTCCTGGTCTCCCACAGCTGCATATTCCTCCTTAACAATCGAAACGGCCTTCGCCCTCTGAGGGCGAAGGCCGAAACCTCCGCGGTACCACCTCGCTTGACGCCGCGCACTCGGGCGCGGCGACCCGCTCTTGCCCGCACCGGCCGGCCGAGTCGATAGGGCGACCCATGGCCCAAGCCGGGGTGCAGGTCCCCTCTAACGGTGGGAATCCGTCGGACTCATCATCCGCAGCTCCAGGGTGGGATGCTCGTCAACTCGTGCGGCGGACCTTTCAGCCGTGGGTCCGCTTTCTTGGCGCCGTGATTGACCGCGGCCCTTTCATCGCCGATTTGGACGTGATTCAAGTGCCTCTAACATAGCATACCCGGCGCCGAAACGCAATCCGGCCCCGGCTTTTCGGCCGCGTCGCGGCATGTGCGTGAATATGCCCGAATTCAGCCGGACACGTTAATCTTGAGCGGGCGAACTCGGGCGTGCTGCATTGTGCAGCTGAGGTCAAGTGCGATTGCCCGCAGCTGGCGCCGGTTCGGCGCTGTAATGCGGGGGCAGTATGCGGGCACGACGCTTGGCGATTATCCTTTGCGTCCTCCTGTCGCTGTTGGCGCTCGCCGCTGGAGGGCTGCTTCGCGCCGTCAGCCTTCGACCGGCCTACCTGCGCGTGGTCGAGGGACAGGAGTTCGATCTGAATCCCGGTTTCAACCTGTCCGGCGCATTTGTCGCCGACCCTCCGGATTCGCTTCTGATCGATCGGGCCACCGGAGGCAGCATCTCAGTCACCCCGACCAAGTCCGGGCGGGCCCGGGTGGAGTTCCGTCTGTTCAATGCAATAGCAGTGCGGCGCTTCGTTGTCGATGTCGTGCCCGAAAGCCGGGTGGCGCTGGGCGGGCACTCCATCGGCATACTCCTGGCCAGCCACGGGGTACGCGTGATCGGGCTGTACCCCGTCATCGGCATAGACGGCGGCAGGTACATGCCGGCGCGCGATGCCGGCCTCGCTGTTGGAGACACGATTTTGGCGGTTGGCGGGCGTGAGGTGTCTGACCCCGTCGAGCTTGAGACGGCTGTGAACCAGGTCGCGTCTGCGCGCGGAGCGGTACCCCTTGGTGTCTTGCGCGAGGGGGAAGAGCGCGAGGTGGTGGTCGAGGCTGTGCTCACTGACTCAGGGTTCAGAATAGGCGTCTATGTACGCGACAATGCCGCCGGTGTGGGCACGCTGACGTTCTGGCACCCGGCAAGCCTCCGCTTCGGGGCGCTCGGGCACCTGGTAACCGACAGTCAGACGGGCAAGGAAATTCCCATCTCCGACGGGAGGATTGTGGCGGCTCGGGTGGCGGGTGTAGATGCCGGTGCGGCGGGGCGCCCGGGCGAGAAGATAGGCACCTTCGCCGGAGTTCGCGATAATGTCGGCGTGATAGAGGTCAACTCGTCGATCGGGATATACGGCAGGTTGGCCGCGCCGCTTGCCAACCCCGTGTTCCCCGAACCGATTCCGGTAGCTCTTGCCTCCTCAGTCCACGAGGGGCCGGCAGAGATCCTCACGGTAATTTCCGGATCGACGATAGAGCGCTTCCAAGTGGAAATAAGCAAGGTAACTAGGCAGACGCGTCCATCGGGCAGAGGGATGGTGATCCGAGTTGTCGATCCCAGGCTGATCGAACGGACCGGCGGGATTGTGCAGGGCATGAGCGGATCTCCCATAGTCCAGGACGGCAAGCTCGTCGGCGCCGTCACTCACGTCTTCGTTTCGGACCCGACGAGGGGATATGCTGTGTTTGCCGAGTACATGTTGGATGCCGCAGGCATCCCAAAAGAGCAGCAGCAACCGCTGCCCTAGGCCTAACCACGTCAAAAAGCCCATACACGGGCTGATTTGGCACATCATATTATGTAGCGCCAGAGGGAGAAGCAAGCCTGCTTCAGCTGTGTATAAGCCCTGACGGGGTTGAGAGGTGAGGCCTGTGCCGGAGACTAAGCCGGAAACGGACTCGTCTGCATTGCTTGCGCTGGAGAGACTCTCTCCTCGCGAGCGCGAGATCATAAGAATGGTAGCCCTCGGGTTGAGCAACCAGAGCATCGGGGAGCGCCTGTTCATTAGCGACAAGACCGTGAAGAACTACGTCACATCGATACGCCGCAAGCTGTGCGTTGAGAACCGGATTCAGATCGCGCTTTACGCGATCCGCTGCGGGCTGGTGGACCCAGGCATCAGTCAGCAGCAATAGAGGGAAACTGTGCCACCGCGTAGAAAGAATAATGGCAACTTCTTCGCGGAGGCTTTGCAGAATGCTTGAAAACCGCGTAAGCGTAGTGCTTGTGGACGACAACGTGGAGTTCACGGCAGTGGTTGAAGAGTACCTTTCCCGTCAGCCCGACATGGTGGTGGTGGGCGCCGCGTACAACGGCAAAGCCGCCATAGAGCTGATTGAGGAGGTTCAGCCGGATGTCGTGGTGCTCGACGTCATAATGCCGCACCTCGATGGCCTGGGAGTCATTGAGTACATTCAGGGCGCGGGCCTCGGGCGCCGCCCCCGCATAATGGTCGTATCTGCGATCGGCCTAGAAACCACTGCGGCAAGCATTCTCGCTGCCGGGGCCGACTATTACCTGGCGAAGCCTTTCGACTTGAGCACATTGGCCGAGAGAGTCCGGCGGCTTGCGGCGATCCCGCCGGATACTCGGCCGTCCGAACGGCCGAGCGCGCGTGCGCACACCACTCCATTTGAGTTCGAGGCCAGCAGGGCGTTGCGCGAGATGGGCATTCCCGCCAACCTCAAAGGCTACGTCTACCTGCGCGATGCCATCATCCTCGCTCTCAGTGAAGGCGATATGCCGGCCAGCATTACACATGTGGTGTATCCTACCATCGCCCGCAGGCACAATACTACTCCGTCCCGGGTTGAACGATCCATGCGGCACGCTATTGAAACTGCCTGGATGCGCGGCGATATCAACACCCTGAACGACGTTTTCGGACATACAGTCGACGCAGAGAAAGGGCGACCCACCAACTCCGCTTTCATTGCCCGAATCGCGGACAAGATCCGGCTCGACAGGACGACGGCCAGGTAGCGCGAATGCACGGCGAGTCTGACGGAATCCTAGTAACATGGATGCTTCAGACGAGAGCGGAACGGATCCTCAAGGCCTAATTGGAACTCCAGCCGAGGCGACGGCCGGAGGGACGGCTCGCGTGGACCGCAAGACCAAGCACCTGCTGGAAAGGCTTGCGCCTGGCGAGATCGCGGTAATATCCCACGCCGACATCGATGAGGTTTCGGCGCGCGCTCTCGCGGCCAAGCGACCGGCAATGATCATCAACGCCGAGCCGTGTATAACCGGTCGGTACCGATGCCCCGGGCCGGCCATTCTCATGGACGCCGGTATACCTGTGTTGGACTGCGTCGGTGACCAGCTTATGAATTCCATCGCAGATGGGGCAGAGGTTCAGGTGTGCGAAGAGCGTGTTTCTGCAGGCGGCAGGGTGGTGGGAAGCGGGCGACGCTTCCGGCGCGAGCATCTAGTAGACGCTTACGCCGCCGCTGACGCCAATCGCGGGGCCGAGCTTGAACGGTTCGTCACCAACACCCTGCAGTACGCTCTGCAGGAGAAAGACATAATCCTTGGCGAGCTGGATGTGCCCAGCATCAAGACACGCGTCCGTGGACGCCACTGCGTAATCGCGGTCAGGGGTTCAAACTACCTGGAGGATCTGGCCGCCGTGGGTTCCTACATCAGAGAAGTCAGGCCCGTGCTCATCGGCGTGGACGGCGGTGCAGACGCCCTCATCGATGCGGACATGGTTCCCGACATGATAATCGGAGACATGGACTCGGTCACCGACAAGGCGTTGTTTTCAGGGGCTGAGCTCATTGCCCATGCGTACCCCGACGGTAGATCCCCCGCCTCCGACAGGCTCACACGCCTGGGTCTTGCCCATTCAGTCTTCCGTTGCCCCGGCACCAGCGAAGACATTGCCATGCTTCTGGCACACCACAAGGGAGCGTCTCTCATCGTGATGCTCGGTTCTCATTCCAACATGCTGGATTTCCTTGAGAAAGGCCGACCCGGTATGGGCAGCACATTCCTGGTCAGGCTGAAGGTAGGCTCGGTGCTGGTCGACGCCAGAGGAGTGAGCCAGCTCTACCGGGGAAGGCTACGACTGGGGCATGTTGCAAGTATCGTAGCTGCGGCAGCAGTGCCTCTCATAGCCTTGGCTATGGCCTCGCGTCCGCTGGCCGGATTGGCCAGGCTAATCATCCTGCGCCTCCGGGTCGCTCTTGGGCTTATGTGACTACTTCGAAACGGGGCGGGTGTCATGATGAGCCTTAGGTATCATGTAGTGTCGTTAGCAGCTGTGATCGTAGCCCTGGGCATTGGCATACTGATCGGGGCGTCGGTGGTGGGCGATCGAGGGATGATGAAGCAGCAAGAACTGCTGATCAGCCGGTTGGACGCGGATTTCGAGCGCCTAGTCGGCGACAGGGACCAGCTGCTCGCCGAGGCTGAAATGCTGCATAGATTCACGCGGGAAGCTGTGCCTCACCTTCTTGAGGGGCGACTCCGGGGTCAGGTGGTAGCAGTGGTGGCCCTGCCCGGAGCGGGGGAGGCCATCGGGGTAGTTGCAGACGCGTGCGCGGCGGCCGGGGCTGAGGTGGCGCTGATCGAGTTCACAGAGGATGCACTGGCGCGCGTGGGCCCGAGTGAGGCCGAAGTGTGGGCAAGCGCGATCGCCTCGTCCGACATGGCTAGGGTGAGGTCGCTGTCCACTATGGGACTGGCGAGGGTGAAGATGTCCGAGGCGGCCAGGTATGGTTCGATGGTGGTGGCTGTAGCTCCGGGGGTCAGCGAGGCCGGAGTCCAGATCGCCCAAGCCCTCGCGCGAGAATCAGATCGGCGAGGGATCAGGGCCGTACTTGGGTGGACCTGTGGGGTATCCGACAGTTGGAATGCCGACTGGCCGGCGCACGCCGACTTTGGCGCGCTGTCGCCGGGGCAGGCGTCCCGTTGGCCGGCGCAGGTCTACGGAATCGGGCGCACGCCCGGAAACATCGCCATCGTGCTGGCGCTGGCCGGCGCTGAGGGCACGTTCGGGCTGCCGCCTGCTCCTGCCTTTCTACCTGGGAACGCAGCGTGGGCCAGGCAGGGCTCTGGCCGATGATGGATTCCGGCGGCCCTTCCCGACCCGGACCATGGGTGGTGGCAGTAGTGCCGGCATTGAACGAGCAGCTTACGGTGGGTGCGACCGTTGCAGCGCTGCTGCGCGCCGGCGCGGAATCGGTGATCGTGGTGGACGATGGATCCACCGACTCCACGGGCCGATCGGCGGCGGACGCCGGCGCGGCTGTAGTACGACGTGAGCACACTGGGGGTAAGGGCGCGGCAATTGCTGACGGCCTGTTGCTGGCTCGGGCCCGAATCCGAGTGCGAGCCCCGCGTGCGGCGACCGATCCTGGCTGCGTGGTGTTTGCCGATGCCGACCTGGGCGACAGCGCGGAGGAGATTGCCAAGGTGATCGCGCCTGTAGCCGACGGACTGGCCGATATGGCGGTCGCCGGTTTTCCGGCGGCTGCCGGGAACGGGTTTGGTCTGGCGGTGGGGCTGGCAAGGGTCGGAGTGCGCTGCCTCTGCCGTGTGAACCTGAAATGGCCTCTGTCCGGGCAGCGGGCCGTGCGGGCAGACGTGCTCTTTGGCCTGTTGGACGCGGGCTTGCGGCTTGAGCGCGGCTTCGGCTTTGAGGTGGGTCTGACCGTGGATTGGCTGCGAGCCGGATACTCCATGGTCGAGGCGCCCACGCTGATGACGCATCGGGTAACAGGTCGCACAATCGGAGGATTTGCCCACAGGGGCAGGCAGTTCGCCGCAGTGGCGCGGGCGCTCGCGGCGCGCGTATGGGGAGTGACGCCATCACCGTGACGTGTACTACACGTGCATGACGTGGAAATCGGGCTGATATGGGCAGCCCTGCTCACTGCGGTTGCCGGAGCGGCCATCGCAGGGGTATGCGCTCCGCGCATCATCGATATGCTGCTCCAGACGGTGGGCCCCCGAGCCAATTACCGGCGCCGGCCGACGGCATTCCCGGCCGGCCTCGCCCTGATTATGGGGGCGGTGGGCGGCCCGGTGGCGGTGGCGATCGTGAGCCCCAAGGCATGGCCGGAGCCCTTGTGTACGGAACGCGCTGCATGTCTTGTCCTTACGCTTGGTTTTGGGCTTGCGGGGCTGGCCGACGATCTTCTGGGGGGTCATGACCATTCAGGCTTCCGCGGCCACTTGGGGGCCATGCGCCGAGGCGTTGTGACCACCGGGGCATTCAAGATAGTCATGGGGGCGATCATCTCACTTGGCGCAGTTGCGGTGATGAAGACTGTGACCCGGACCGCGACCGCCCGTGTCGGCCTGCTATCATGGGCTCAGCTCGCTGTGGATTCGGCGTTGATCGCAACCAGCGCCAATCTCATCAACCTACTCGACCGGCGTCCCGGCAGGGCCATCAAAGGCTTCTTGCTGGGCGCGCTGGCGGCAGCAGCGTGGATGTTGCTGTCGCGCGGCGCCGACGACGCGCTTCGCGCCGCGGCATCGTGCGCCGGTGTTGTCGGAGCGGCCATCGCCATGCTGCCGCTGGATCTGGGGGAGCAGGCCATGCTGGGCGACACCGGTTCTAACCCACTCGGGGCTGCCCTGGGCCTATTGCTGCTCCACTTGGCTCCGGGAGCGCGGATCGTGCTGCTAGCGTTGGCCATCTGGCTCACAATCACATCCGAGCGCGTCTCCTTCAGTCAGGTCATCGATTCCAATCGGGTCTTGCGCTTCCTGGACAGGCTGGGGCGGAAAGGCCTATAGATCCTCATGAGGCGGCTGGTCCTCGGTCTTGTTGAGCAGCCGATGCAGCAAGCTCTTAACGCGCTCTCCGGCAGCTTCGGTCTCCGACTGGCTGACCTCCACGGTAACTCTGAGTATGTCGCCTTCCTTGCAGTCTGGAGGCAAGTCGGCAACCGGCCACAGAATAGAGCGCTCCTCGTCGGGCCGCACCAGCAGCACGGCCTTGTATTCCTCTATGCGGTCGACTGTCAGAAGCAGGTCCACGTCAAGCACCTCACTCCAAGTTATCCCGGGGTTGTCAGGGTGTCACGGCCGGCACACATTGCACGGCCTGTAGCCCGCGTCTTCTGCCTGGAGACGGCTGCTGAACACAACTACCCGGGCGGGGTCGATGATCCTGGCCCGATCACACCAGGCGAAGTGGAACACAGTCGATGATGAGCTTCCGCGGTAGTCAGCTCCGCGTCTTTCCATTGAGGCAGACCACACCTTCGGATTTGCGGTGAGCCTCACCGCAACTTCCCCATGTTGGTCCGTCCTGTAAGTGAGAACCTGGTTCAGGATCAGCCTGGCCAGGGTTTCGTAATGCGGATGGCCATAGCTGTTGCCGGCGGCGCACTCGATGACGGCCACGCGCGGCCTGGCCCGGCGCAGAAACTCCGGTATTGTAGATCGCCTGGAACCGTGGTGAGCCACCTTAAGCAGCACAACGCGGTT
>JAGVTS010000012.1 GCA_019136685.1 Bacillota bacterium
TCCCTGCTGCTACAGGGGTATTGAAAACCCGTGGGGCAGCGTCTATGAGTTTGTGGACGGCGTGAACATCACCGACCACCAGGCGTGGACATGCAAGGACGCGGCCCAGTATGCAAGCAACGTGTTCGCCTCGCCCTACAAGCAACTGGGCTATACCAATCACGACACCAGCGGCTATCCAACCGAGATGGGTCACGACCCAGCCCGACCGTTTGCCGAGTTCCCCATCGCGATACAAACATCTGGGATATCGTCGTCGAAGTATTACTCCGACTACTACTATCAGGCCGCAGGTCAGAGAGTTGCCCTCGTTGGCGGGTACTGGTACTACGGCGCGGATGCCGGGTTGTCGTTCTGGTCTCTGAGCGGCTCTTCTGGGGGCGCGGCCGTGAGCATCGGCGGGCGGCTTGTGAGGAAACCGCTATGAGCATAGGAGGTGGCAACGATGAAACCTACTGTATACGCCACGATTCCCGATTTCGACCAAGAGGCACAGGCTGTATTTCAACTACCGCCGGAGGATAGAGGCGACCACATCTATATGGGGGTAGAGGTGTGCGACCTGCCGCGCCCTGAGGACGAACCGGAGCTCAACTAAAAGGGCATTGTTCCTAACTTCACCCCGCCGTCGCGGGGTTTGCTTTTTGGAGGACGCATGACAGGAGCAGGGCATATCGCCGCGGGACTGCTCATAGACCGGCACTGCCCGCCGGAACTCGCGTTTGGCGCAGGGGTGCTCGGTCACGCCGCCATGGACATGCTACTGCCCGAGTATCGCCCATGGCCTCCTTGCGACAACATCCCGATTCTCGCGTGGGAGGCAGTTGCGTCATACGTGCTGCTGCGCGAGGCATACAAGCGGGAGGAAAAGGCAGGCGTGTTAGGGCAGCTTGCCCCTGATGTAGTAGACGGCGTCTACTCGCTGCTAAATCCCCAGGCGTGGCAGCGAGGGACGCTGATATGCCCGTGGCATCGGGCAGGGATATTCAAACGGGACATGAGTTGGGCTTCGACGTTCGCGGTGGAGAACGGGCACACGGAGATAGACCCCGACGAGCTGCACCGGACAGGCTGCGAGTATGGGCGCAGCCTCGGAAAGGATGTGGGATACCTGCGCGACGATGTAACCGAGATGAAGGCCGATATCAAGGAGTTACGCGAGAGCACCAAGCGCATCGAGCAGTCACTAGCGAAGAGCGAATGGCTGCGGACGCTGGGCGCGGCAGGCGTATCGGCCATCATCGCGGCGATTGTCGCCAGGTTGGTGAAGTGACGGACAGACAGCGATTCGACAAGCTCATCGGCGCGGTGCTGGAGCATGAAGGCGGGTATGTCAACGATCCCGATGACCCCGGCGGCGAGACGAAACACGGGATAAGCAAACGCAGCTATCCCGGCCTTGACATTGTTAATCTCACCGAGTCCCAGGCGCGTGACATCTACTACCGCGACTGGTGGCTTAGGCTGCGGTGTAACGAAATTCAGGATGACCGGATAGCCCAGAAATACCTGGATACGTCGGTCAACGTCGGCAAGACGGCAGGCATCAAGATCATGCAAAGGGCATTGCGCGAGGCAGGCCAGTCGGTGGCTGTAGACGGCAAGATCGGGTCGCAGACTATCGGCGCAGCGAACAAAGCGAATCCCGACGCGCTCCTGGCGGCCATGCGCCGGCTGCAGGCAGCGCATTACGAAAGTTTGATTAGACGCAACCCTAAGCTCGCGAAGTTTCGGCGCGGGTGGATTGCTCGCGCGGCATTCTAGGAGGTGCAGAGTGAATCTTGACAATCTCATGACAATCGGCATAGACGCAGCGTGCGCGTTTGTGACAATGAATCTTATTAACATGCTCAGGCGCGGGGTATTCGGGCTGGGGCCTAAACAGTGGCTCAATGCGCCCAAAACGAAACGCGAACGGACTGCCCGGCTTATCCTGCTCGCGGCCATTGCGGCCCTTGCTACGTCGAGCGTGTTTGCAGCCAGATCGTATTCCGGCAGCTGGCAGGGATACATCGGCGAGTGGCTATCGAGAGCTATCATCACGTGGCTGTTGTGTCTCGGGCAATTCGACGCGGCGAAACTGATATGGCCTACGGCATTTGGCCGGAAGGAGGATGCAGATGAAAGCGTGGATTAGAGCTAACTGGATATGGATTGCAGCAGGCGTGGGCCTGCTGATTCTCATTATCGGCACTGTATTGGGCTACAAGCTCGCGCAGGCTCTCGGCATCGGCATTACCGGCGCGGCAGGGCTCACAGGCGCAGGCAAGGCCATCATGCAGCCCGACCCTGCCGTAGACGGCGCACACAGGACCGTGCAGGAGACGCTGGAGGCCAAGGAGCGCAGGCGCAAAGAGGCCCAGCGCATACGGGAGGAATCGCGGCGATGAAGAGACTGTTTACTATCCTGCTCGCCCTGGCTCTTATCGCCATGCCCGCTCTCGCAGCTCCTGACTACCAGGCCCTGTATGAGCAGGCCATGGCCGATGCTCTCGCGTGGCAGGATCAAGCCTTCGAGCTATCCGCAGAGGTCGGGCGACAGAAGCAGTTGGTAGAAGATGCGCTCAAGCTGTATGAAAATGCGGAGCGTGACGGCGACCTGCTCAGAGCGGAGATTGGCAGATTGACACAAGAGCTTGAGGCGCGAGACTCAATCATCGAGATTCAAGCCGCACAGCTAAAGCGACTTATGGGCACAGAGCGATATACATGGCTGCTGGCAGGGATACTCGCCGGGGCTGTTGGGGGTTTTGTCGTCGCCCCTGGCAAGTAGGGGGGATTCTGTGACTGCAAACAAACGCAAACTGCCGGAGCGGGACGAGGATTTCCTCGCGGCAGTCAAACAACATGGCTCATACGCTGCAGTAGCAAGAGCATATGGAACAGCGGATGCGACGGTAAAGCAGCGTATGCGGAATATCAGGAAGCGGCGGCCAGACCTAATCGGGAAGGCCGCTGCTTTGATTTCGGAGCCAACGCCTGAACTCACGGCGGCGATCTTGACTGACGTGCAGCGCAATCCCCGGAGCATAGAGGAGCTAGCTGCAAAGCACAAGGCGACGCCGGAGGCTATACACGGGGCTATAGGGATGCTCAGCGTCCAAGGCTACAGCATCATGGAGGCGCAGGGCCGGTATGCGCTGATGAGAGTGCCTTTCGTGGACTATACGAGTTTGCGCAAGATTCCGCATACTAGCGGGCGCATCATCCGCTTTGGCGCGGTATCCGACTCGCACTTCGGAAGCAAAGCCCAGCAGAGGACGGCATTGCACAAGTGTTATCGCGTGTTCGAGCAGCACGAGATAGCGAACGTGTTCAACTCTGGCGATCTGGTAGCCGGAGTGAACATGTACCCGGAACAGCCATACGAGGTATACCTGCACGGAGCCGATGAACAGGTGGAGGCTGCGATAGCCGACTACCCGTCATATCCGGGATGCACAACACACATGATCGGCGGCAACCATGACGCTTCCTTCATCAAATCAGCGGGGCATGACATATTCCGGCGCGTCGCCGCTGAACGCCCGGATATCGACTTCGGCGGCTGGTATGAGAGCACGTTCGAGCTGGGTCCATTGCGCGTGAGATTGTGACATCCCAGGGGAGGCGTCCCATACGCCAAGAGTTACCGCATACAGAGATTGAGCGAAGGCATCGCGCATGGACCGGACGTGCCGCACGTGATCCTCTACGGCCACCTGCACCAAGCGCTTCATATGGAGCACCTGGGGATACAACAGTGGCTCGTGCCGTCATGCGAAGGCTCGACTGCGTGGACACGGCGGCTGGGGTTGATCCCGTGCATTGGCGGCTACATCATTACCATTGTAATGAGCGAGGACGGCTCTAGCATCGAACAAATGTCTCAGCAACTCCTCAGATTCCCCGAAATCGAACATGATTGGGTTCCATAGGCCCCGGCTCACCCCGAACCGGGGCTCTCCCCCTCCCTGCACGCGCCGCACGCCTCTCTGCCGAGTGCGGCATACAATCACCCTACCCACACCAAAACTCACGTGCTGGCAACGCTGGGCGCGTTGTTCCGGGCGAACGAGCGTTCTGCTTGCCGTCGCTTCTCCTCTACTCATCATCACTCCCCTCTTGATTTCTCGAAACCTCTTGATGTCAAATACTTGACAGAACCTATCTCTACATGTTATAATAAAAATAAAAGACCCCACACAGTGGGCCATACGGAGAGGGAGGTCGGGAAGATGAAGAGGCAGGGACTTTGCGGTTGCGGTTGTGGGCAGTTGACCGGCAGGGAGTTCGCCCCCGGGCACGATGCCAAGCATCGCGGCAACCTCCTGAGGGCATGGAGGGGGACCCACAGCGCGGAGGCGCTGAACGAACTGAGGGACAGGTGCTGGCTGGGACTCGACGGGACGGATAACAGGACGTTCGGGGTCGAGATCGAGTGCTTGGTCCCATTCGCCGTTGGGCGCGATGGGCTGGCCGAGGCGCTCAGGGCCAGTGGACTGCAGGCCCGGTACGAGAACTACAACCACTGCGTCCGGCCCCACTGGAAGGTGACGACGGACTCCAGCTTGAGTGCCGACCCGAACTACACGACCCTGGAGCTGGTGAGCCCGGTGCTGAAGGGCGACGAGGGCAGGGCCCAATTGAGGGTAGCCTGTAAGGTCCTGAGGCGAGTCGGGGCGAAGGTTAACGAGAGCTGCGGACTGCACGTCCACCACGGAGCGAACGGCCTGGGGCTGAAGGGGTTCCAGTACCTGTTCTCCCTCTACCAGACATACGAGGAGCAGATAGACAAGATGGTCGCGCTGAGCAGGCGCGGCAAGTCGAACAATTACTGTAGGTCCCTCCGGGGCGGCAGATGGAGTGCCCTCTGCGTTATGGAGTGCAAGAGCATCAAGCAGATGGTCGAATACATGGGGACCCGCTACCTTAAGCTTAACTTCGAAAGCTACATCAAGTACGGGACGGTTGAGGTCCGGCAGCACCAGGGTACGATCGATGCCGACAAGATCGTCGCGTGGGTGGACTTCGGACAGGCCCTGCTGAGGGAGGCCAAGCGGATGGCTACCAGCGGGTCCGACGATTGGGTGATCAACAACACCCGCCAGGACGTCCCGAGTCTGATGGACCTGCTGGAGATGACACGAGACCAGGTCGCCTACTGGGCCCACAGGGTCGAGGTTCTGGCCAGAATGGGCAGGGCGGCGTAGAGCCGCCCGCCCCACGCACACGAAGGAGGAGGGCACACGATGCTAGAAGTGATGTGGGTCAATACTAAGGGGTTCACGGTTGGGGAAGACGCCCAAGAGGTCGTCGAACGGATGCGGGCGGATGCCAAGCGGTGGGTGCCAGAGGAAACCGGCAGCACGAAGGACTACATGGCCGGGGTGGCCCGCAGGGTGGCCATCTACGCGGGTGCCGAGATACGATACAGCGACGAGATGGAGTTCCTGCGGGAGCTGGACCGAGTCGGAGCCATTACGTTGAGAGTGGTGAGGTAGGATGCCGAGGACTTCAGTGGCTATGGGGGTGCAGATCGGGCTGGGAGAACTCGCGCCGAAGGGCGACTAAAGAACAGAGGAAAGAGAGTGGACAGCATGACGGAACATATTCTCGCATGGCACTTTCTGCCCGATGATCGCAAGCTGCGATATGCCCCGTACACGCCGGTAGAACCGGGACAAGTGCTGCGCGTCGAGGGGCCCTTGGAGTTGTGCAGGCGCGGACTGCACGCGAGCATCCGCCCGCTCGATGCGCTCCGGTATGCGCCGGGGGGCATCGTTTGCAGAGTGGAGATGGGCGGGGGTATCCTCCACGGCGACGATAAACTCTGCGCCTCGGAGCGCAAGACACTGTGGGTGGCAGACGCAACGAATGCGCTCCATAAGTTCGCCTGCCTGTGCGCAGAGCGAGAACTCCTCCGCCAGAGGCGGGCGGGGCACGAACCCGACAAGCGCTGTTGGGCGGCGATAGAGGCCAAGCGTGCGTGGTTGCGCGGCGAGATCGACGACAAGGCCTTGGCTGCTGCTGCGTGGGCTGCTGCGCGGGATGCTGTGGATGCTGCGTGGGCTGCTGCGGATGCTGCTGCGTGGGCTGCTGCGCGGGATGCTGCGGATGCTGCTGCGTGGGCTGCTGCGCGGGCTGCTGCGGATGCTGCGTGGGCTGCTGCGGATGCTGCTGCGTGGGCTGCTGCGCGGGATGCTGCGTGGGCTGCTGCGCGGGCTGAGCAGAATGCGGAGCTGGAGCGTGCCCTGAGAGAACTCGCGCCGAAGGGCGACTGGTGCGGACGCGACGCGCTGACCTCGGGATTCGTGGAACGGGCGATTGTTGTATTGGAGAGTGAGCAGCATGACTGACCTAACCAACACTCCCGCCTGGGTGCGGGAGATAGCGGATCGGGCGGACGAAGCGACGCGGGGACCGTGGGCAGTGATTGAGGCGCCAGCGTTGAACGGACTGACGAGCATTGATGTGGCATCCTTGCCTCGCGGTTACGTTACGGGAGGCGACGTGGTGCCGCGTGCCGTTGCGCAGGCGCGTCGGGACATGGAATTCATCGCCCACGCTCGCACCGACATCCCCCGCCTGATCGAAGCGGCGGCGGGGATGGCAGAGGTGCTGGAAGAGCAGTTGCGGGATGACTACACTGACTGCTACGGCGGCGTGGTGATGATGGCAGTTGATTGCGTCACCTGCCAGCTGCGTGATGACTGCGGCAGGAGCCGAGTGCTCAAGGCACTTGCCAAGTGGCGCGGGGAGGCGGGGGAGTGACCAACGAGCTGAAGCCGTGCCCGCACTGCGCGGAGCCGAAACCGGGGCTAGCCCCCGGTCCGCTGGGGCTGACCGCCCAGCGCTGAGGAGGCAGGTCGACAAGGAGAGGAAGGCCATGGGCTATTGGAAGACCAACGCCCCAGCTGACTGGACCAGGAGGATGGGCGCGGGGTACGTCGGACGCAGAGGCGCCACCTACTACGAGGTGAACAAGGTCGATGGCGTCTGGGTGGCGGAGAGCTATCACATCGGGGCCGACGGTAGCAAGAACGGACAGACCCGGTCGGTGCTGGGGTCCGGGGAGCACCCGAATTGGAACCGGTTCGAGGAGCATATGGACCGGGCTGGAAGGCAGGGGCTGTTGTGCCAGCACAGGTGGCAGCTGGCCGAGAGCAGGATGGCCCTGTGCTGCAAGCGCTGCGGGGCCAGGATACCAAGCGAGATGGAGAAGAGGTGGGAGAGGCCGTGGCAGACAGGTTCATCTGCGGCGACGCTCTAGAGGTACTGCGGACCCTGCCATCCGAGAGCGTCCACTGCATTGTTACGTCGCCGCCGTACTGGGGATTGAGGAACTACCATGTAGATGGGCAATTGGGGCAGGAGGGAACGCCGGAGGAGTACGTTGAGAATTTGGTTAAGGTGTTCAGGGAGGCTAAAAGGGTTTTACGCGATGATGGGACTTTGTGGCTTGTGCTGGGGGATTGCTATGCAGGGGCGG
>JAGVTS010000135.1:0-709 GCA_019136685.1 Bacillota bacterium
TTGGAAAGCGTATTGCCTGTGCATGGAGCGATTACCAGGCAATCCAGTAGTCGCTTGGGGCCGATAGGCTCGGCCTTGGAGATGGTGTCGATCACCTCCGCCCCGGTCATCTCCGCAAGCTTCTGGCGTATGTCCTGGGCGCGGCCGAAACGCGTATCGGTGTGAGCCACCGAATACGAGAGTATCGGCACAACTGAGGCCCCCCGCTCAATCAACGCTTCGATCTGGGGAAGCACCTCCGGTATCGTGCAGTGCGAACCGGTCAGAGCCACCCCGACGGTCTTCCCTTCGAGGCTCATCGTATGACACCTCCCGTGCAGTCAGTATATGGCCAACGTCACAGGGAGGTGCCTGGACGACTGATCAGTCTAGGAGCGGACCGAGGCCCAGCACAACTCGATCCAGGTTCACAGACTTCCTGATGGCCATGAGTACGCCGGGCATGAATGAGTCTCTGCCCAGCGAGTCGTGGCGGATGGTGAGCGTTTGCCCAGCTCCGCCGAATATCACCTCCTGATGGGCAACCAGACCGGGCAGGCGCACTGAGTGAACAGGCACTCCCTCTATCTCGACCCCGCGAGTTCCGGCGCCGCGCGCAGGCCCAACGGCATCGCCTCGGGCCGAGGCTACTTCGTGAGCCGTGGCTTTGGCAGTGCCCGAAGGGAAGTCGACCTTGCCATCGTGGTGAAGCTCTATGATCTCGCAATCC
>JAGVTS010000135.1:738-2064 GCA_019136685.1 Bacillota bacterium
GTCCACTGCCTCCGTTCCCATCCCGGATGTGCCGACGACGAAGCGGACTCCGTGATCGATGGCGGTCATGATGTTGGCCTGCGCAGCCCTGGCTATGGTGAAGTCCACCATGACGTCGGGTCGTAGATCGCGCAAGGCTGCTTCAAGATCAGCGCGAATGGGAACGCCGATGGGTCCGATGCCGGCAACGTTGCCGGCGTCCTGCCCAACCAGCGCGATATCGACCGCGCCCTGAAGGGCGAGCCCGTCGGCGCCGCATACTGCCTTCACTACTTCACGTCCCATCCTGCCGGCAGCCCCTGTAACCATCACCCTTATCTCGTCATCCATCTCCAATCCCCTCTCCGTCGCATTCTTCAGACTTCGCCGCGCATTTGGGCAGTCCACCGCAACAGCTCAGCCCGGCCAATTCGACCGGCTGCTCGTCGGCGGTAGCGCCGCCGGCGAGCAGCCCCGTCCTCTCAGGATATCAGTGAGTCTCTACATCCGAGGCGCCGAAATGGCGCATAGTGCTCGCTGCCTGGTCCACCTTGCTCGAATCCGCGTCAACCACAGCAAGGATACGGCCCTCGCGCACCTTGCTCTCGAAATACTGGCTTCTTTCCTCGGGAATCCCCATATCCACCAAGCCGCCCACGAGTCCTCCGCCCACGGCGCCGGTGAGAGTGGCCGCAATGGGTCCTGCAGCCACGATCGGCCCAAGCCCTGGAATCGTGAGCGCGCCAAGCCCGGCCAGCAGACCGGCAACTCCGCCAAGCACTCCCCCGGCTGTGACGCCTGTGGCCGCACTCGGGCCTATGCCCATCGTCGTGGCGCCCCCGCCCCGATCGCCTCGCCCCTGACCCTGGCCCTGCCCCTGCGCGCCATCCCCCTTGGCCACTAGGGATATGTGGTTATTGTCGAAGCCCGAGTTGCGCAGCTCGCGAATGCAGGACTCAGCAGAATCGCGCGACGAGAACGTACCGATAATCTTTGACATGACTCGACCTCCTTAGAAGCTGGAAAGCTTGGACACTACAGCTAGTGTACCCAGGAGGCCCAAGTTCATTCTGCCTTCGCGAGGCGCCCGGCCTCGCCGCGCCCCGCCTCGCCGACCTCATCTCGAACTCTCATGAACTCCACAATCAGCCTGTCTAGCCGATCCGCGATGGCGTACGTGGCTTCCTTACCGGGAGCCGACGCCTCGGACAGCACTGCATGGCGCAGCTCGCCCCTGAGCGCTTCTATCTCCCGCTTGAGCTCGGCAATCCTGCCGCCAATCTCCTCATGCATTCCCGGACCCCTCCCCGGTTGACACGCCCGTACTGCCGAAACCGGCCTCGCCTC
>JAGVTS010000250.1 GCA_019136685.1 Bacillota bacterium
GAGGAGAAGGTGCTCAGGCTGAGGTTCGGCATCGATGATGGGCGCGCGCGGACCCTGGAAGAGGTAGGTCAGGAGTTCGGCGTCACCAGGGAGCGTATACGACAAATCGAAGCCAAGGCCTTGCGAAAGCTGCGCCATCCCAACCGCAGCAAGAAGCTGAAGGATTTCCTTGAGTGAGTTGACCGCGCTTTCGGTGTGCGCTATAATTACTAAAGCGAGTTCATTCCCCGATAGCTCAGCGGTAGAGCAACCGGCTGTTAACCGGTGGGTCGCAGGTTCGAATCCTGCTCGGGGAGCCAGTGGGCCTATAGCTCAGCGGTAGAGCGGTCGGCTCATAACCGATTGGTCCCAGGTTCGAATCCTGGTGGGCCCACCATCTGTGGAAGCTCGGCGGACGATTGTCCGCCTATTTGCTTTCCAGGCAAAAAGTCTCTGAGTTGTGCAAAGGAACTCCCTGCGGGACGTAGAAATATAATCTAGAAGGTGCCAAACATCCTGGTACCGCATCGGAGGCGAATCACAGCGTGAGGCGCAGGTGTGAAATCTGTGGCAAGCTAATACCCAAAGAGAGGGCTGAGGCGCTTCCGGAGACCAAGCGCTGTATTGAGTGCGCTAGAAGTCGGGGCACTGATGTGTCGGCCAAGCGTACTGATGTGGGCATGGATCCGGATACGTACAAAGACCTTCTCGGGGCCGTGCGCAGTTGACGTCATGGCCGGCATGGTGTTAGCATGTGTCGTGAAGAGTGACAAGTAGTCTGAGTGATCGCGGGCGGACGCCTGTCCGCCTGAGGAAAGTCCGAGCTCCGCAGGGCAGGGTGCTGGGTAACGCCCAGTGAAGGCGACTTCAAGGAAAGTGCCACAGAAATCAAACCGCCATGCGCAGCGCATTCCGCGCATGGTAAGGGTGAAACGGTGCGGTAAGAGCGCACCAGCGTCCGGGCGACCGGGCGGCTAGGTAAACCCCACCCGGAGCAAGGCCAAATAGGAGGGACATGAAGCTGCCCGCTTCTCCCTCGGGTTGGGCCGCTTGAGGCTCGTGGCAACATGAGTCCCAGATAGATGATCACTCTCGACAGAACTCGGCTTACAGGGCTGCTTGTTGCGTTTGTGATGCCCGGACTCGTCAGGCGACGGTTCCGGGCATCTCCCTTCTCAGGCGCGCCTCAGCACTGTCACCCCCAACATAACAGCCGGCACGCGCTCAGCACGGGAGTTCCAAGGCGGGGTGTGGGAACAATGTTGACAAGTATCATCGTTGCATGTTATAGGGATGTACCGGAGGTATTCGAGGCGATTATGTAGTACTCTAGGGGGGGTAAGGCAATGAGCAAGCGGATCTGCACTGTATGCGGCTATATCTACGATCCCGAGGTGGGTGACCCGGACGGGGGCGTCGCTCCCGGCACTGCGTTTGAGGCTATACCCGACGATTGGGTATGCCCAGAGTGCGGTGTTGGAAAGGACGCCTTCGAGGAGGCCTAAGCAAGATCGCGGAGCACGAAACAGCGAGCAGAAAAGAGATGTAGGAGGTCGACGTTTGTGCGCAAAGAACTTGATGGAACCAAGACCTATGAGAACATTATGGCCGCCTTTGCAGGAGAATCACAGGCCAGGAACAAATATGATTACTTTGCTTCGGCAGCCAAAAAAGAGGGGTTCGAGCAGATAGCGGCCATTTTCGAGGAGACAGCCCTGAACGAGAAGGAGCACGCCAAAAGGTTGGGCAAATTCGTGGGTCTTGTCGGAGCGACAGATGCAAACCTGAAACACGCTGCCGAAGGCGAGAACTACGAATGGACCAACATGTACCCGGAGTTCGAGCGGGTAGCCCGTGAAGAGGGGTTCGGAGATATCGCCGACGTATTCCGAGAGATCGGCGAGGTCGAAGAGCATCACGAAGCCCGTTTCAGAGCGCTGGCGGCCAATATCGAAAACGGCACCGTGTTCAAGAAGGACCACCCCGTCAGCTGGAAGTGTCGTAACTGCGGGTACATTCACGAGGGCCCCGAGGCGCCCAAGTCGTGTCCTGCATGCGCCCATCCTCAGTCATACTATGAGCTCAACGTGAGGAACTACTAGGGCTCAGCTCGGGCAGTCCTGCGATTTCGGGAGGTGTAGGCATGAAGCTCTGGCGATGTGGAGTGTGCGGATACATACACGACGGCGATAGTCCACCGGAGAAGTGCCCTAAGTGCGGCGCTCCGAAGGAGAGATTCAGCGCTCTCGATGAGGCTGAGGCGAATCTGGTTCACAGGTCTCGCTTCACCAACGATCTGCACTGCAGGCTGATATCACTCATGGATGACGTACGGAAGCTTGCCGAGGCCGGTATCGAAGACAATCTGGATCCGCCATGTGTCACTCTGTTCAAGCACGCCTTGGATCAGGCCACGATTATCGGGCAATCGGCAAAGGCGGAGATCAGAGGGCATATGGGCAAAGGCAAGTGGGGCTAGAATGAGGCTGTCAACCTCGAGAGCACAGGTGCGCACTTGCAAGTGAACCATAATGTGCCATAGCCCGGGCGCATATTTGGCTGCTCTCGGGCCATCATACATAACGAGGTTTGCGACGGTCGAGCGAAGATCTGCGGCGGACTTGGCCATAGCAATGATAGCCGAGTCTGCTGTGGGTCGAGCAAAGGTCGGCTGTGGTTCCAAAGGCGATCACAGTCGGCCGGCGCGAAGATCGTTGCAGGTGGCCCAACTTATGGCGGCGGTTGATGAGATCGTCGCTGTAGGGAAATCTATCTGCAGCGGTCGAGCTAAGATCAGCGTACAAGCGAAAGCGTGGTGTTGCAGTCGAGAGACTGCAGCATGATGCCCAAGTTTGGACGTTGGTCGATCAAAGGTTGTTGCATTCCGTGTAATGGCCGCTCGGCGCCGAAAGGGGTCGGGTAGTCACGTAACGGGGTGTAGCAGCCGGAGAGCAGATCGCCGCAAGCCTCCTTTTTTTGTACGGAATCGGCGCAGTCTTTGCAGCCTCCACGTGGCCGGTCTTAACCTTGATCCGCTCGGAGCACACGGCAGAGCATAAGCAAGTTTGAGCAAAGGTAGAATACTAGCAAGGGAGGGATACGGGTGAAGGCGACAGGCATTGTCCGGAGAATCGATGACCTGGGGAGGGTCGTGATTCCGAAAGAGATCCGAAGAACCCTTCGAATACGTGAGGGTGATCCGCTTGAGATATTCACTGACCGTGAAGGCGAAGTAATCCTCAAAAAATACTCGCCCATTGCCGACCTGGGCGATTTCGCGCAGGAATACGCTGATTCGCTCCATGACGGCACAGGGCATGTCGTGCTCATCGCCGACCAAGACGAGATTGTGGCGGTTTCGGGGGCGCCGAAGAAGGGCTTCGTTGAACGTCGCATCACGGAGCACGTTGAGGAAGTGATGCGCGCGCGCAAGCCATTCCTGTCCAATGTCCCCAATGAGAGTCCGCCCATACAGGACTTGGAATACTCGAGCCAGGTCGTCGCGCCGATCATTGTGGAAGGGGATATTGCGGGCGCAGTCGTACTCCTCTCGAAGGACGAGCGCGACATGGGCGACCTTGAGCTGAAACTGGCCGAGACTGCGGCAGGGTTCCTTGCTAAGCAACTCAGTCAGTAGATGACAGCTTCTCGCAGTGGGGGCCGGCCTCGCGATGTTTCGGGCTGGCCCGCTTGATTCCGTATTCTGCGGGAAACACCGATAATGCCAGACGCTTGATCGGGGCAAACGGCAACAGCCGCAGCGCGTCGTGCGAAACAGGTCGAAAACCAATCGGGGGCCGCGCGGAGGACACGCCGCTCTCGCGTCGAAACGTGTTGGAGACGCGGGAGGAGGCCGATCCGATGAAGGTTACCAACGTCAGAGGATTGCTTGTCGCCACCATCGCGCTGGACTCGCGCGATTCTGGAGAGATTGCCAGTCTGTCCGATGCCGAACTGGTTCTGAGAGCGAAGCAGGCGGTATCGGCTGTCATCCCCGCCCACCTGATCCGCGACATTCTGGTGGGGCGTAACGGCGATATGCTTGAGGTGGCCTTCACGATGTGAAAAGACATGCATGAGGCATGCTTCGCAAAGAAGGATTTTCGGGTAGAGCGCATAATTCATGTAGTAGTATCACATCACCATATACCGTGCCGATCCGCTAGGGGAGCCATACGGGCTGAGAGCGGGCACGACTGCCGGATCGTCCGGCGGGATGCCCGGTACCCTCGAACCTGTTCGTGCGGGGTATGCCCCCGCCCTGGGTAATGCCAGCGTAGGAAAGCGGTGAAGTCCCTCACAAGCTGCGGGTCGTATTGGGCATCTGCGGCTTTTTCTGTTGGAACGAGCCGGGCGGCGCGGCGCACAAGGAGGTACCTGAAGTGTCTGATTCCAAGTCGCGCAGGCCGAGCCAGGCCATGGTTCTAGCTGAGGCGGGCGTCGCAGCGGCGCTCGCATGGGTTCTGAGTCGCCTGAAGATCTTTCAAATGCCTCAAGGCGGATCCGTATCGCTCGAGCTGGTCCCCATTCTGTACCTGGCCTTTCAGAGGGGAGCGTACCCAGGGGTGTTGGCAGGGCTTGCGACGGGACTGTTGAAGCTGGTGACCGGCGCCTATGTGGTTCATCCCGCTCAGGCCATTTTGGACTATATGCTGGCTTCCATGGTGCTTGGGTTGGCTCCGCTCATCTCATTCGGCCGAGGTATCAAGCGGGTGGTGAGCGGCACCGTCGCCAGTTCGTTTCTGCAGTTCCTCTGCTTTTTAGCATCGGGAATCGTGTTCTTCGGGGAGTATGCGCCTGAGGGCACTCCTGTTTGGCGGTACTCGGCAGTCTACAACGCCAGTTTCCTCATACCAGAGATGGTAATCTCCGCTGTCGTTGTGGCTTACCTGATGAAGAAGGGCGCATTCGGCGATGGCTTCCCAAAAGGCAAACAAAAACGTCGCTGATGCGCTGGTCATCGCGGCTGGGAGCGGTTTCTGCCGCGACGTGAGCAGGCTGCCGTTGGGAGATTCAGGGCGAGTCATATGCGCGGACGGGGGCGTCGAGGCATGCCGGGCGCTAGGCCTCAGCCCCCACATCCTCACAGGCGATCTGGACTCAGCGTCCGACTCGCTCATCGAATGGGTGCGGGACTGTGGCGCATGCGTCCGGCGGTACCCTACCGACAAGGACCGGACCGACATGGAGTTGGCTCTCGACGAGGCGATCGCCCTGGGCTCGAGGGTTATTACCGTAACCGGCGTGACCGGTGGGCGCATCGACCACACTCTGGCCAACATCGACCTCTGCTTGTGCTACGCCGGACGCGGAGCGAATCTCACGGCAGTGGAAGAATGGGGCGAGATGTTCTTCCTGGCCGGCCCTGTCAGAACCGTCTCCATGTCGGGCAGCGTTGGCGACATAGTGTCGCTCATTCCAAGGTGCGGGAACGCGCGTGCCGTACGGACCTCCGGGTTGTACTACTCGCTTGACGGCGAGGACCTGCAGTACGGGGCATCGAGGGGCGTATCCAACTACATGTCGGGTCCTGTTGCGCGCGTCCGCATCGATGAGGGCGAATTGCTTGTGGTTCATACGCGGGCAGACGGTAGATAGGCGGGGGGATAGTTGTAGGATCACTGCCGAAGCGGGCTGAGCAGGGCTTTACGCGACCGTATGGAAGACCGTACGGTCTTTTCGCTAGCCTGATGGAATACCGTACGCTTCGGCACGGTGGGGCGAAATCGGGGGGCGTTTTGGGGATCGCAGAGCCCTGGGGCGGCGGTTCCCGGCCTCCCACTATCGAGGCGCTGTGTCCTTATGACGGTTCTAGCTGCGCGTTCGCTGATTACCAATCGTCTGGAAAATGGGAGCCCGACCGCCGGTTGCGTTCGGAGAACCCCAGGTGTTCAGAACCGTAGGGTTCTCAGTACGGCCCCGCCAAAAGCCGTGCGGAAAACCCATAGGTGATGGTGCAAGCTGGGAAAACCCATGAGAGTTGCCGGTGCGGTCCGCCCTTGCCAGACGAACTGCAGAAGCCCTGACGACTGACGGTCGACGGTGGATAGCGTAATCTTAGTGTAGGCTGCTGGGGAGGGAGAAGCGGAGTACAGCAAGAAGAGAGACCACGTAGTCCTGGAAGACGTTCCTGAGTGGGACGTTACGGTGGCATAAACCCACCATCCAGCGCTCAGAAAGGTGGCCTCTCTGTGGATAACTTCGTTCGTCGTGTGTGTGGCGTATTCCTGCAGGGCATTGAAGGTATCTTGGACGCCTTGTGCCAGGGGATGACCTGTCCGGATGCGGAAGTGATGATCAAGGCCTGTTGTGACGGGCTCGCAACGTCTGTGTATTCAGCGTACATTGAGGAAGTCAACAGGCAACTCCACGATAACCCGAGGGCTCGTGAAGGTTGGAACGTGGTTCGGACGGACAAGCGTTCGATCTCGAGCCTGATGGGGGAGGTCGAGTTCAGCAGGGCGTACTATCGGAACAAGGAGACGGGCGAGCATCG
>JAGVTS010000089.1 GCA_019136685.1 Bacillota bacterium
TTGCTGGTGCGAGAGGGGGGAGTTGAACCCCCACGGGTTGCCCCGTCAGATCCTAAGTCTGATGCGTCTGCCATTCCGCCACTCTCGCACGCATGGATGCGCCTGCATGACGGAAGAAGAATGGTCGAGGTGCCGGGACTTGAACCCGGGGCCTCTTGGTCCCGAACCAAGCGCGCTACCAAACTGCGCTACACCTCGACCTTGCGCCCATATCAGGCACACCCATAGTATAGAGCATGGGTCTACACGTGTCAAACGCTTTCGCGCGTGCTTTCCCGCGTGCCATTATGCGTCTGTGATATTGTCCTCCCTGGACGCGGCGGGATTGCCGGTGACCGAACCCTGTGACCTACGGGACACCTTTTCCGGCCATCCTGTGTCTGTTTACCTAGGAACCCCGAAGACTCCGTAGGTGATAAAAGCGGCCTTGCGCAGGTATTTCGGTGAAACCGCGTTTACCAGGGGATCAGTGGACCGTTAGCAATGTGACATGGTTTTTGAGCGTACCTTCCCAGATGTGACACGGTCTTGACGGGAAGGGGATGAAAACCGGGCTCTTTTGGGGGTTTCTGGGGAAGCAGAGGTCGTCAGAGGCCCTCCCCGGGGATATTCCGAAGATATTCCGGGGGCGCACGAGTGCAACCACATTATGTAATCCGTATCTGCCTGCGGATTTGATGATGGTGCGGCTCCAGAAGAATGAGGCGCCGCCAGCGGCGCAAATCCAGACAACTCATGCCTGTTCAACCGTGCCGGATCCGAGAAGGTTCGGCGAAAAACCGTCTCAGAAATGAGCAGGATGCCGCACAGTCAGCGGGGCCGGTGAGGGCATATGCTATTCGGGCCCGTACGCCCAGAAATCTCCATGGATGTGGGTGCCGCATTTCGCCTTGGGCGCGACAGGATTGGCGGAATCCGACGGTGCAGAGAAGGGAAGAGAGGGAAATTGGCGGGGGCGGCAAGGAATTCGATGCATGTGGCATAATTGATACAGGTAGTGGGGGGGAGACGTATCATGGATGATGAGAAGCAATTGCAGTTGTTCGATGGCTTCGCACGCGATGCGATCGTTAGCGAACGCGAAGCGCCTGTGAGCTGGCACCTCGACAATGAACCGGTTCCGGAACCGGCCCCGCGGCGAACCTTGTGGCCTGAAACCGATCGCCGAGACGACTTGGCTGATCTAGCGGCCGTGGCTGAGGCAGCGTGCGACTGCCGCCGGTGCAAGCTTGGCGGAATGCGCAAGAACGCAGTTCCGGGCGAGGGAAACCCCAATGCACGAATAATGTGGATCGGCGAAGGTCCGGGCGCTGATGAGGACGAGCAGGGGCGGCCTTTTGTCGGAGCAGCGGGGCGCCTGCTCGACAGGCTCATTGCGGCCATGGGCCTGTCGCGAGAGGAAGTGTTCATAGGCAACGTAGTAAAGTGCCGGCCTCCTCACAACCGTGCGCCGGAGCCGGACGAAGTGCGCGCCTGCCTTCCGTATCTTGCTCGTCAGATTGAGCTGATTAGGCCGGAGATCATCGTCATTCTGGGCGGTACCGCACTCAAGGCGCTGATCGATCCAAGGTCGTACATCACCCGCATGCGCGGCAAGTGGATTGAGCGCGGCGGGATCATGATAATGCCTACATTTCATCCGGCTGCGCTCCTCCGAGATCCCGCCAAGAAGCACGATGTGTGGGCAGATATGCAGCAGGTTCTTGCGCGGATGAAATGACGGCCTTGGCTTGGGAGAAGAATATCCGGAAGCATAGTCTAATAGTCTTCCAGTGGAGGCATGCTACCGAGGAGGTGCGGAGTGCATGAAGGCCGGCTCTCCCAGGCGTGAGAGCGACCGCGCACAGGGCCCTTTCTGGAAGCTGGTTGTGCTCGGTTGCGGGGTCAGTTTCCTCGCTACGCTGGTGCTCTCGGCAATTGGAGGCGTGCTCACAACCGTGTTTACCTTCAGCCCCGCCACAATCGAAACGGCGATACCCGTCATAGGATATCTCAGCGCCGGGATCGGCGGCCTGTATGTGGGCAGGAAGGCGGGGGAAAGGGGAGGGAGGAACGGCCTCATAGTCGGCCTGGTCTATCTTGGGTTCGTCCTCCTGGTGTCAGCGGCGGTAATACGTGAGCCGATGAGCATGGCGTCAGTGCTAACGCGGGGCGCGTCAATCGTGATCTTATCGACACTTGGAGGGATAATCGGCGTTAACCTGTGATCCTATTTCGCGCATTAATGCTTCGACGATGCTCGAGGACGTCCGTGCGGGCGGCCGGTGGTTGAAGGCCGCCCTCGTCTGTTTCAATGTGGGCACATACTTTGGTAGAAGGAATCGGCGCGTCGGCAGCGAACAAGTACCCAACCGACAGGCGGCACGTTCCAAGAAAAAGCGATGGGGGGAATGGTAAGATGATACACCTGGCGCGTGAGGATGTTCTGCGAGGGCTTGAGCGGTTTCGCAGTATCGCAAAGCAGGACTTCCTCGCGAGCAACCTCACGAATAATCCGGAGTTTTGGGCGGCCCAAGCGGCGGCGCGACGTGAACAGTACGACAAGCTGATCGAGGCAATACAGGGGTCCGGTGTGTCTGGAGCAGTCGAGCAGGCAATGGAATGGTACAATGAGCTTCCGCTACTGTATGAGGAACCCGAGTTCAGTCAGCCGGATACGCGCGGCAGGAAACAAGCGCTTGAGGTCTTCTTTAAGGCCGTTGGGATAGATCGCAGAACAATACGGGATGCCCGGGATCAGAAAGCGGCGCGCATGTAGACGCGTCTTTTTGTTTTTCGGGCTTCGATAGGAGCAAGTCGAACAGATGGAAACGCCGGGTGGTGCTGCTATCCACCCGGCGTTCGATTCTCCTGCGCTCAGTGGATCTTTCGCACCAGCCCAATCACTTTCCCAAGGACAGCTACACTGTCGCTAATGATCGGCTCATAGGCGGGGTTGTCAGGCTCCAGCCTGACTCTGCTATCTTCGAGGAATAGCCGCTTAACGGTGGCCTCGTCGTCAATCATCGCTACTACTATTTCGCCGTTGGTTGCGGCCGACTGCTTGCGCACGATCACGTAATCGCCATCGAGGATGCCGGCGCCTACCATGCTCTCGCCCGATACTCTTAACATGAACGACTCTGCCTCGCCCGCCAGGGAGCGGGGAAGGGGGAAGTAGTCATCGATGTTCTCCACTGCCAGGATGGGCTGGCCTGCGGTGACCCGCCCAACGACGGGCACGTTCATTACGTCCCTTGTGGGCGGAGGAAGTTGATCAGGCCCCAGCAGGACTTCGATGGCCCGGGGTTTGGCGGGGTCGCGGCGAATGTATCCTTTGCGCTCCAAAGACGACAGGTAGCCGTGCACTGTGGAGCTGGACTTGAGGCCTACCGCCTCGCCGATTTCCCTGACGGACGGCGGGTATCCGCGGACCTCTAGTTCACGGGCTATATACTCGAGAATCTGCTTCTCCCTGGCGCCAAGCGACGACAAGGCGACCAACTCCTTTCTGCCACGCACAGTATACCACAGGCCATTTGCTCCTGCAAACACGCGTTCGCGAACGGTTGTTCGCCAAAGGCTTGACACGGAACATATGTTCTGCTATTCTTGGCTTGCCGACAGAACACATGTTTGCCGGGAGGGGTAGATACATCATGTTCTCAAGCCGCCCTGGTTCAGCACGCCTCACCATCAGCCGCGCAGCACGCCGCCGCAGGCTCCGTCGCGGTGTTTTGGGCATCTCAACATTCCTTCATGTGTCGCTCGCCGGGCTCCTGATCGGGATTGTCGCATCGGTCATCATTTGGGGCCTGTCGGAGGCCGCGCTGCCTGCGCAATCGGCTGAGCCCGAGCAGTACGTCGTGGTTACAGTCCAGCCAGGCGACACCCTGTGGAGCATTGCCCGCCGCGTCAGTGAAGGTAAGGCAGACCTGCGCGTGCTCACGCACCGAATACAGAGGCTCAATTCGCTCGACTCCGCGATGTTACTGCCTGGGCAGAGCCTTACTGTGCCTCTCCACCTGTAGCACATTGAGATACTGGGCCGACCACATCGGGCCATTCCGTAGTGGCCTATGGCTTACGAGGACGATGGGACCCAAAGGTATAGAAACATAACGTCGCATAATACACATTATGTTAACTTATATGTGTAGACGAGTGGCGCGTTGCATGTGGACGCCACATGGACGCATGGAGATGACCTACAGTGTCTGGCATGGCGGGCATATGTAGGACGATGTGGATCCTGTTTTGATCTTGCGTATCGTGGCGCCGCAAACCGGGCAAGGTTGCCCGTCGGCGTAGCCCACTAACCAGTGTTCTGCTGTGTAGCCTCCGGGATGGCCGTAGAAGTCCTTTTCGTAGTAAGCGCCTCCCATCACTATGGCAGTGCCCAAAACGTCGCGTACAGAGGCGTACAGCGCGTCGATTTCGGCGTCGCTCAGGCCAGGAATCTGCCTTCTGGGGTGAATCCGCGCGCGAAACAGGATGTCGTGGATGTAGGCGTTTCCGATACCGGACAGGTGGCGCTGATCGAGCAGAAAGGGCTTGATCATCCCGCGCCCGCGGCGGACAAGGCCCCTGAAGTCGTCGGCTGTGAACTCCGGGTCGAGGGGCGACGGGCCCAAGTCGCGGGTCATGGCGTGCGCATGCATCTCATCGTCGGCCACAAGGTGCACGTAGCCGAACCACCAGAACCTGATGGTGAAGCCGGAGCCGTCCTAGAGGTCCAGCCGAAACTGGTACTTAGGCGGCAAGGGGTCGCCGGGCACGAACCGAACCATATCCGCTCCCATTCCCAAGTTCATCAGCAGGGTGTAGCCGGGTTCAGCCGGCATGAAAAGCCATTTCCCTTTGCTTGTGGTCTCCCCTACCCGTCTGCCAGATAATGTTACGTCAAGCTGACCGGGTTCGACGTTGGAGCATTTGGGCTGAAGGCATGTAGCGCACGAGATGAGCTTGCCCGTCAGCTCTCGCCTCATTTGACTCGCAAGTACGGTGAGTTCAGGGAGCTCAGGCATTGCATGCACCTCCAAAAGTCATTGCAGACGGCATCTTGGGCGTGAGCAGTGACAGTGGGCGCTCAATGCCCACAGGTGCTGCATGATCCTCCACTGCAAGAACCGCACGAGCTGCCGCCGGATGAAGACGCGAAAGTCGATCCGCTCTTGAATCCAAAGGACGAAAGCAGTTTGTCCACTTGTTCGCTTCCGCAGTCGGGGCACTTTACGTTTGCACAACAGCCGATCACGAGTTCCTCGAACTTGCGGCCGCATTGCTTGCACTTGTACTCGAATATGGGCATTCTAGTCCTCTCCTTGCTCCGTCATATGAGGCCAAGCAACGACTCCATCATCTGGGCATTGGTCGCGGCCTGCCCTGCATGGCAGTTGTTGAAAAACACGAAAGCGCGTTCGGTATTGCGCGCTAGGTCACGTATTTTGGGAACCCACTCGTTCAGCTCATCCTGTGTGTACAGGTAGTTGTAGCGCTCAGAGGCGTCAGCATGGTTCCACCACGACTTGGCATTTCTGCCGTGGAACCTGATATACGCAAGCGGCGATGTGTACACAGCAAGCGGTGGAAAGAGCCCGCGAAGCCTGGGTTCGTCTACACAACAGAAGCCAAGGCCTGCGCTTTTCAGGGCGTCGAAGGCGGCTTGCGAGACCCACTCCACGTTGCGGTACTCTACTACAATGGGCCAGTCCGGGAGGAACTCCGGCAGTCTCTGCACATACGCCTCGTTCTTCGCTGTGCGCTTGAAGCCCCATGGGAACTGGCACAAGACGCATCCCAGCTTGCCCTGGTCCGCCATGGGCCGCATGGCCGCTCGAAACCTATCAAAGTCCTGCTTGACTTGGGATTCATCATCAGCCATCTTGTGTGTCATGCTGCTGTGAGCCTTGACACAAAACGTGAACCCTTCAGGGGTCTTGCGGCATAGCCCCTCTATGGTGCGGACGCCCGGCATCTGGTAGTAAGTGAAGTTCAGCTCCACTGTGGAGAAACGCGTGGCGTAGTATGACAGCATGTCGCCGTCGGCCATGCCTTCAGGGTAGAACACGCCCCGCCAGTCCTTGTAGCTGAACCCTGAAGTGCCCACGTGTATCACTGAACTCACCCCCCCAGGCGAAGCCGGTCTCATCGAGAGACCTGCCTCCCATTAGCCCCGAACGCCAGTTCGAACACCAGTTCTGTGAATCCGTCCCTGAATGAAAGCTCTGCCGGCGGCGATGAGAACAGGCGCACGTCTGCGACTTCGTCTTCATCGGCGGGCGATCCAAACGAGGCCAGATCGGCTACGTACACGATCCCGTGCGACAGGCTCTGCGGCGGCGTGGTCCGCACTGTATACCGGCAGAGTGGATGCAACTCGCCGAGGCAGGCTCCGGCCTCCTCGGCGGCCTCGCGCCTGGCAGCTTGCTCCGGGGCCTCGCCCGCGAGTATCCTTCCGCCCGGGAACTCCCACCCCGACCTACGCAGATTCCGTACGAGCAGCAAATACCGGTTCATCATCGGAACTATGATTACGCTGTCAGGCCCCGGCCACTCCGACGCAGACGGAGGATCGCCAAACCAGAGCACTGTGTTGACCCCTGGGCCGTCTAGGCATACTCGGGAGTGGTCGCCCGGCGGATTACTCCAGCTCTCTACCGCGGCTCACTCCTTTCCTTCCGAATCGATCCACGATGCTGTCGAGCACGTGATCGAGCTTGCCCCGGGGCGACTCGAACAACGACAACTGCCTGCAATCAGTCAGCCCTGAAACCGACACCCCGATCAGCCTGACCGCCATGCGCATGTCAATCTCCCGTAGGAGTTCGCAGGCGATACTGTAGATAGTGTCGTCATCGTCAAAGGGCTGGCTGAGGCTCTTCGATCGCGTTATCTGGTCGAAGTCGGCGAACTTCACCTTGAGGGTGACGGTTCGGGCAAGTTTCCGCCCTGCGCGAAGCCTCTTGCCGACGCGCTGTGAATGCCTAGCCACGCATGAGCACAGGCTGTCGATGTCGTCCACGTCTGAGTCGAAGGTGGACTCTGAGCCGTAGGACTTGCACTCCTCGTCAGTCACCACCGGATCGTCGTCTATGCCTCTTGCAAGGTCGTAGATGAGCATTCCCCACTTGCCGAAGCGCTCAGCCAGCCACTCGACCGGCCACGCGCGCAGATCCGACACCGTAGTGATGCCGTACCTGGCCAGCGCCTGCTCACCCTTCTCCCCCACGCCCCACAGCTCTCGTACAGGCAGGGGCGCCAGGAAGTCGCCCGCCCCATCGGCTGTTATCACCAGCAACCCGTCTGGCTTTGACTTCGACGAAGCCAACTTGGCCAGGAACTTGTTGGGCGCAATGCCGCATGACGCGGTCAGTCCCGTCCGCTCCCGTATTCGTTGCTTGATCGAAGTCCCCATGGCTCGGGCGCTTTCATAGAAGTGCCCGCAGCCTGTCATGTCAAGGAACGCCTCGTCAATCGAGATCGGCTGGACGCGGGGAGTGAACTCGGCGAGGCACTCCATGATTCTCTGCGACATCTCTGTGTATCTTCTCATGTTGCCGGTGACGAACAACGCTTGCGGGCACAGCCGCGCCGCTTGCGAAATAGGCATCGCCGACCTCACGCCGTACTTCCGCGCCTCATAAGAGCATGTCGACACGACTGCGCGCGGGGTATCGCGCCGCCCTCCCACGATCAGGGGTTTGCCTCGGTACTCAGGGTGGTCCAGAGCCTCAACTGCGGCGAAAAAGCAGTCCATGTCGATGTGAGCTATCGTCCGCAACTTGGGGTTCACCTCTTGGATCGCCCACCGGCCGGTCTGGCCGGCGCTCAGCTCTTCTTGATTATGGTAACCAGCGACCCATTCCTCAGCGACGCCGCGTTGGCTTCATCTGTGTCGATATGCATTTCCCAGGTGAATGTGGGATGCACACGCACCAGCACCTCATCGAAGATCAGTGCCCGCTCGCCAGTCGTCTGTACCATGACTATGTCGCGGTCGCCAACCCCTAGCTGCTCTGCTTCCTCGGGGGTCATGTGAATGTGCCGTTTGGCTAGTATGACTCCGGCTGGGATCGTGACTTCGCCCTTGGGCCCTACGATCTTTATGGACTCGGATCCGTCCAGATCGCCTGAATCCTTAACCGGTGGATTGAGCCCCAGTTGGAAGCAGTCGGTGCGCGATACCTCCACCTGAGTGCGCTTGCGACACGGGCCCAAGATCCGCACGTTGGCCATGGCTGCCTTGGGGCCGACAAGGGTGACAGTCTCCTCCGCTGCAAACTGGCCTTTCTGACTCAGGTCCTTCTTCACTGCGAGTTCGTATCCCTTCCCGAAAAGGGCCTCGAGGTCGTCCTGTGTGACGTGGAGGTGACGACTGGATACTCCGACCGGAACAACGTTTTTCGACATGACTGCGCCTCCTATTCGATACAATGCCGGGCTATGATGCCACGTCTACATGATAGCCTTTGAGGCTGCGCTTGACAACCGGAGGCGCCGACTGTAGAATCGATGTAGTCGAATAGTCAGGTGTGCGCAGGGGAGTAGCTCAACTGGTAGAGCATCGGTCTCCAAAACCGAGGGCTGCGGGTTCGAGTCCTGTCTCCCCTGCCATTATTTTTCCCAGGTAGTGAACAAGCCACCTCTGCCCAGCCGGGCCAGGTGGCTTTGTGTTCTGCGTATCGCCCGTGTCACATCTTGGTCATTTCGCGAGGCCGATGAGCTCCCTTGCCTCTTCAGGCGTGGCCACCTCTCTGCCAAGCTCGCGCGAGATCCTTGCGATGCGCGCCACCAGCTGGGCGTTGCTCTCTGCCAGTACCCCGCGGGAGTAGTAAATGTTGTCCTCAAAGCCTACACGAACGTTTCCGCCAAGGACAATGGCAACTGCAGCAAGCCGCAGCTCTGCCCTGCCGATGCCGGCAACCTGCCACCGGGCGCCTGCCGGCAGGCTCGCTACGCAGTGCATCAGATCCGGCGCCGTGCCAGGTATGCCTCCGGGCACACCCATGACGAAGTCGAAGTAGAGCGGTTCGTCTAGCAGCCCCTTCTTGACGAGGCGCAGCGCGTTGGATATGTGCCCGGCATCGAAGCACTCGATCTCCGGCTTCACCCCCTCCCGCTTCATGCGGGCGGCAAGAAACTCAATGGAGCTCGGCTCGTTCATGAACACATCGTCGCCGAAGTTGACGGTACCCGTGGTCAGTGTGGCCATCTCGGGCCTCAGGGAGAGCGGCTCCGCCCGAAGCTCTATGGGCGTTCCGACGGCGCCTCCCGTGGAGATCTGGCAGATCACGTCTGTGCGCTTCTTGATCTCCGATATTACTTCGCGGAACACGGCTACATCCTGCGTAGGCATGCTCTCTGCGTCCCTCACGTGCAGATGAACGATGGACGCTCCGGCTTCTCTGGCTGCCGATGCCGCCTCGGCTATCTCCGTCGGCGAGATCGGCAGATGCGGCATCTGTTCACGGGTGAGCTCAGCGCCGACCAAAGCGGCGGTGATGATCAACTTGTCCACTGTTCATTCCCCCTTCCTTCGCTGCTTGTCCTTGGGCACAACGCATGTGCCTGTTGCCCGGGCGACCAAGATGGGCTCGTCCAGCACATAGGCACGCGACGGGTCGGTCTCGTCTCGGCCGGTTTCTATGACCTTGAACGCCTCAAACGACATGGCACGTGAAGTGTTGCCGGCGCGCGTAATGCGTCCGCGAGCTTCGATGTAATCGCCCGCGAACACCGGCGCTCGGAACTCCACCGTGTCGTACGCCACAAACAGCCCCTCGTCACCGTCGTGCCTGATCAAGAGCTCAGTGGCGACATCTCCGAATAGCTGCATCATCTTGGCCCCATCCACCAGGTCGCCTCCGTAGTGGGCATCTGCCTGGCTCATCCTCACCCTAATGACGGCGTCTTCCGCCATACTCCATACCGCCTCCTTGCTATCGTTCCTCGCCCAGGTCCGGGCTGGTTCTATGCTCTTTTCTGATCATCTCCTGAGCGATGTAGGCCGCGACGTGCGACGGTAGCGTCCCGGGGCCGAAACCGGCATCGTAACCTAGCTCCAGTGCGAGCTCATGGGTGATGCGAGGCCCGCCGGCAACCAGTATCACGTCGTCGCGAATGCCCTCCGCTTCCAGAAGATCCACGAGCCGCGTCATGTTGGCTATGTGGACGTTCTTCTGCGTCACTACCTGTGACACCAGAACTGCGTCGGCACCGGTATCTATGGCCTTTGCCACCAGCGTTTCGTTGGGCACCTGCGCTCCGAGGTTGTGGGCGCGAAACCACGGATACCGTTCCAAGCCGTACTCGCCGGCGTACCCTTTCATGTTGATTATTGCGTCTATGCCCACCGTGTGTGCGTCAGAACCGGTGCACGCGGCGACCACGGTGATCTTCCGGCCCAACTTGTCGCGGACTAGGTCGTTGATCCTGAAGAAGTCCATCTGTTCCACCTGGACCCTTGGCACCCGGAGCGAAGTCACGTCTACTGAGTGAATGCATCTGCCGTATACCACGAAATAGGTGAAGAGCCCTCCGAGGTCATGCGCGCTGACCACGTCCACGTTTTCAAGGCCCATCTTGATAACGAGCTGGCGAGCTGCCTCCTTGGCCTCCGGCCCATACCTAATAGGAAGGGAGAAGCCGAGTTGAACCCTTCCATCGTCAAGAGTGTCGCCGTACGGCCTTACGTTCTTGAGATCTACTTGCGGCATGGGGCTCACCTCCTGCTCGGATTGCTCGAGGTCGCCAGTCCCAGCTGCGCCGACATGGCCTCCTCGAATGGATTCCAGTACCGTTCTGATCTGGCCACAACTCCATCCAGCCCGCGTCCGCCGTCGGGGGTTCGGGCGATTCCTGCAAAGATGCCTTCGCCCATGGCGTCCATGAGGCCCTGATCCCGCACGTACTCGAGCATGCGGGCGGTATCGGCAAGCACCTGCGCTGCCCGACGCTGGATGATGCCGTCTGGCCTGAATATCACGTCTTCGCCCAGATGCCTCGCGCTACCGAACACGTACTTGGCGTTCTTAATGGCCAGATATCGGTCGTGTACGTGTGGTGTGTGAATCGCTTCGGTGAGCATGCCCAGGAGCTGAATGGATTGGCCGGTCATCACACCCGCCAGGTTGAACATGCCGTTTAGCAGGTAACCGCGAAATATGTCGCCTGTCATGTACTTGGTGGGCGGCATGTACTTGAGAGGCGCATTGGGGAAGATGTCGCGGGCCATCTGCGCCTGCGCCACCTCACACAGAAAGCCATCTTTCATCTCCGGGTTAATCTCGAACGCATGCCCCAGGCCGATCTGTGAATCGGGCAACCCCGACCTATGCGCGAGCGCCTCATTGATGAACTGCGATGCCAACACTGTGTGGGCTTCTTCATAGGCGTCCGCGGTGGTTAGGTAGTTGTCTTCGCCGGTGTTGATGATGATGCCGGCGTAGGCGTTGATCATGCGCGAGAAGTACTGGTCCGCAAAAGTACGCTTCATGTTGATATCGCGGAAAAGGATGCCGTACATGGAGTCGTTGAGCATCATGTCCAAGCGTTCCAGGGCGCCCATTGCCGCAATCTCCGGCATGCACAAGCCGGAGCAGTAGTTCACGAGCCGGATGTACCGGCCGGTCTCCGCGCTCACACTGTCCAGTCCTCGCCTCATTATGCGGAAATTTTCCTGCGTGGCAAAGGTGCCGCCGTAGCCTTCGGTCGTCGCGCCGTAGGGCACATAGTCAAGAAGGCTCTGGGCCGTGCTCCTGATCACTGCGATGATGTCTGCGCCTGCTTTTGCCGCTGACTGAGCTTGCTCCACGTCCTCATGAATGTTGCCTGTGGCGACGATGACGTAGATGAGCGGCTCAGTGCCGGAGTCGAGCCTCGACAGGTACTCGCGTCGCTTAGCGACGTTTTCGCGTATGCGGCCAAGGGAGGCTGCAACCGCGCCTGACACGGCCGATCGGTCACAGTCGCAGGACGCCGACCCAAGATCCGCAAGGTCTAGCTGCCTGCAGGCGACCTTCTCGGCCACCTGCTGCAGCGACAACCCGGCGGACACCGCCGCTCGGGCCATATACGTTGCGATGCCGTCTGAGAGGAGGCCGGCTTGGTGCGCCATGTCCACGACCACGTTGGGCAGAGGCACCCCCGCACGGTCCACGCCATCCACGCCCAGCAGACGGAGCACGGCGCGCTCACAAGTGGTCGTCGTCACATTGCGCACTTGCTCCATGATCCGGTCCGCGATGTCGCTCGCACATTCCCTGCACTTGTCTATTTTGCTGATATCGAGATCAAGCTTCAAGCATGACACCTCCAGATGCCGAAAGCTGCGCCACCATGTCGAAGACCGGCAGTTCTTCGACTTGTTTCGATACTTCGACCACGAGATCGGCGGGATCAAGCGTTGTCCCGGATGGGGACGACGGGTTGACGCTGATGGCGACTACACGTGCCTTCCTGAGTACGGCTAGTTCCCCGCCGACCGCTTCGAAAGCCTTCACACTGTGGTCGCCGGCGGCGATTCTCGAAGGGTCGGCCGCCACTACTGTGAACGCCTCATGCCGTGCAGAGTGCTCACCAAGGCGCGATGCAAGCGCCGTAAGTAAGCCGTCGCCGACTGCGCGCGCACACACCAACCCCTTGTCATCCGGGTGCAGCATGGAAGCGACAAGCGATTCGCGCCCCAAAAGAGTGGGCCATGGCAGTGCCTCCACGCGGCCGTCAGCGCGTATTACAGCGGACGGGCCCGACTCCATCGCCTGCTCTGCGCGGCGCATCGCTTGAGGAGACGGCGCCGGCAATGTGAACAGATGGACTGCCGTGCGGGTGGCCTCGGCGATTCCCCGGGTATCAGCGTCGAGTGCTGCCCCGGTGGCCAACACGAAGGTCTGCACCGCATCGGGCGAAGCGAGGAAGGTGCGACCGGCGGCACCGTCCACCAGCACAAGCTCTGCCCCACAGCGGCGCAGCCGGCCGATGGCCCGGATCAGATCGCTCGCGCGATTGCATCCGATCACTTCCACCTGGCCCGGCTCAAGCGCGCGCGCGATCACAATCTCGCCCGCCGTCGTATGAATGCCCAGCCGCTGCACAACCTCAAGACGACACGACGTGCGCCCGATGGTGAAGTCGGCCAGCGCGATCAGAGCGCCCCGGGGCACGTTGATGGGCGGCTTGGGAAGACCGGTGATGGCATCGTACAGCTCGCCGTCTCTGCCGCCCGATGTTATGCCTAATGCGATGTTGCGCCTTGCGGCGGCCCGGATCAGCGCGTTGAGCGTGGTGGTCTTTCCACAGTTCTTGGCAAGGCCCACTACCCCGGCACAGTCGCCGCCAACCAGTACGAGGTCAAGAAGAGTGTCGGCGAGCTCTCTTCCTCCTCGCAAGTCCGACCGGTTCAAGATTCGACACCGTCCCGTCCATCACGGCCGCTATGCCGTCTGCACCGAGAGGCGGTTTCTCTTTGCAGATGCCGCACTCGTGGCACTCGCTGATCTTGTCGCGCGGCTCGGCATAGGCGGTGATTACTCCTTCGTAGTTGCGCAGTATAACCTGGGTGTCGGTCTGCGATATCAGGTACTGCGGCGCAACCGGTATCTTGCCGCCGCCTCCGGGTGCGTCTATCACATATGTGGGTACGGCGAACCCCGACGTGTAACCCCTGAGCTTCTCGATGATCTCGATGCCCTTGCCCACAGCTGTCCTGAAATGCTCGATCCCCATAGAAAGGTCGCATTGATAGATGTAGTAAGGCCGCACCCTCATCTTGACCAGCTCGTGCACTAGCTTCTTCATGATGTACGGACAGTCGTTTACGCCCTTAAGCAGGACGCTCTGGTTTCCTACGGGTATGCCTGCATCAACCAGCGTCTCGCATGCGCGGCGCGACTCCGAAGTGATCTCTCTTGGATGATTGAAGTGCGTATTGAGCCAAATCGGGTGGTACTTCCTGAGCATGGCACAGAGCTCCCCGGTGATGCGCTGCGGCATGACCACTGGAGTTCTCGTTCCGATCCTGATGATCTCAACATGAGGTATGGCGCGAAGTTCGCGGATTATGAACTCCAAGGCGTCGTCCGTCAAAGTCAATGGGTCTCCGCCCGATATGAGAACATCCCGCACTTCGGGCGTGTTCTGTATGTAGCGGACGCCCTCCATGATCTCATCCCGCGATATCGCTCTGTCGGTATGACCTGCAAACCTCCGCCTAGTGCAATGGCGACAGTACATCGAACAGACCGACGTCACCAGGAAAAGAACGCGGTCAGGATATCTGTGTGTCACGTGAGGCACCGGAGAATCGACGTCCTCATGAAGCGGATCGTCCATGTCGGCATGAGTCAGGTGAAGTTCCTGAACCACCGGGACGGCCTGTTTCCTCACAGGGCAGTTGGGATCGTCAGGATCGATGAGGCTTGCATAGTACGGCGTTATCGCCATGCGCAGCCTGGTCAGGCACTTGGCAACTCCCTCTTCCTCCCCGGGAGTGAGCGCGAGCACGCCCCGCAGCTGCTCAAGGTCGGTGATTCTGTTTCGGAGCTGCCATCGCCAATCCTGCCACTCCTCGCTTGTGACATTCTCCCACATGCTCAAGACCTCCGCATCTATCTGGCATACAGCTCCTCGAAGAGCTGGCGCAGCCTGGGGCTTTCCCGCAGAGTCTCCAGCGCTATCTGCGCGTGCCCGCGCGTGTATCCGTTTCCGATGAGCATCGTCACATCATGGCCGACTCCTTCGGCGCCCAGAGCCGCCGCTGTGAAACTCGTGGCCATGCTGAAGAAGTAGACTATCCCGCCTTCTCTGGTGCACAAGATAGAAGACATCTCGGTTCCCGGAATGTTTACACAGTTGATCGTCACATCTGCCAGTTTCCCATCGGTTGCGTCCTCGATCATCTGCAGAATATCCAGCGGACGGGTGGCGTCTCCAGCGAGCACCACATCTGCGTATCCCAAGGACTCGGCCCTGGCGCGACTTGCCGCGGAGTGAGCCATGGCTATCACTTTCCCGGTGACTCCGGCGCGCTTGTGTGCTTCATACATACAGAGCAACCCCGACTTGCCGCCGGCGCCGATAATGAGCACCGTGTCGCCTGGCTTGACTAGCTTGGCCGTCTGGGCCGGAGCGCCGGCTACGTCCAGAACGGCCAGCGACAGGCTGTCGGGCATGTCGTCAGGCAGCTTGGCGTATATCCCGCTCTCGAACAAGATAGCGTGGCCTTCGATGTCTACCTGGTCGGTGTCTTGATGAACCTTGAGAATCTTGTCGATCACGAGAGGCGTCAGCGACAGCGATACCAAGGTGGCGATCCTGTCGCCGGGCGCGAGATCGGTCTTGTCGGGCAGAGCAGCTCCGATGCGCTCTACCGTGCCAATGAGCATGCCGCCCGACCCGGTAACCGGGTTATGGTGCTTGCCGCGCCTGGTTACGATGCCCGTCATGATCTCGCCGATCCGGGCGTCGTCATACTCCGCCTCCTTCTTGATCTGGGTGAAACTTGCGGCATCGATATTCAGGGTTTGCACACGAATCAGGATCTCGTTGTCGCGAATCTCCATCGTGTTATCGATCTTCCACGCGGCCTGCGGCATGACGCCGGCCGGTTCGATCACTCGGTGGGTTCCATACTTACACCCTGTGGGCATTTCACGAACCTCCCATCATGGCTTTCGAGTTATTGGTCATGCAAGACTCGCGCCAACAAGAACCCCTGCTCTAGGCGGGCCTTATGGCATGTGGGATGTGCCGTGAATTGGGCGACTGCCCATCCGCGGGCATCTTCGATACTTCATACGGTGGAGAGGGCGATGTTGTGGCGTTTCAGCTTATGTTGGAGTGTTTGGCGTGGGATGCCCAGCTGGCGTGCTGCGGCTGAGACGTTGCCTCCGCACGAGTTCAACGCGAAGCGAAGCATGTTCTCTTCCATCTGTTGCAGTGCGGGAACGAGCCCGATGCTGCCAGCCTCTGTTCCTGAATCCCCTTCGATACGGGTTCCACCGGCGCCTGGCCCGGTTGGATGACTCCAGGCCTGTTCGCCGCAGTATCCGATGTGGGGCGGCAAATGCTCGATGCCGATGAGAGGTCCTTGCGACATCTGAACGGCTGCCTCCACAGCATGCTGCAATTCGCGGACATTGCCGGGCCAGGCGTGCTCCATGAAGACATCCATGACCTCTCGAGAGACGCCTCGAACGCCCACACCGAACTGCGCGCTGTACTTCCTCACGAAATGGTGAGTGAGCGCCGGGATATCCTCCCTACGCTCCCTGAGGGGGGGTATCTCTATGATGATCACCCCAAGCCTGTGGAAGAGATCACGGCGGAGCAGCCCTCGCTCTACAGCCCGAGACGGGCTGCAGGATATGGCTGAGATCACTCTGACGTCGATATGCCGCTCAGTGGATTCGCCTATCCGCCTGAGCGTGCCTTCCTGCAGCACCCGGAGCAGCTTGGCCTGGAGCGGCAGCGGCATGGCGTCCACCTCATCGAGGAAGATGGTACCGTGGTCGGCCACTTCGAAGAGGCCCGGGCGGTTCTGCGCGCCTGTGAACGCGCCTTTGGCCGTTCCAAACAGGATTCCCTCCAGCAGGGTATCGGGAAGCGCCGCGCAATTCTGCGCGATGAACGGCCGATTGGCTCTGGATCCCGAATTGTGAATAGACTGGACGACAACTTCCTTGCCCGTTCCGGTCTCTCCCGCGACAATGATGGAAGAGCTGCTGGCAGCGGCGCGTTTTGCGCACTCGATCACGTGCAGCATGGATTGGCTTGCGGCCACTACATCGCCAAAGGTGTACCTGGCCGTGCCCGCTCTCGGTAAGTGCGACTGCTCACCCTGGCCGTCGCCGTTTGAGAGCAGCTGAGCCTGGAGGTCGACAACCTTCTCGGCCAAGGCCTTCACGAGCGTCACATCTCTTGAGATCTCAATGGCGCCCACAAGCCGCGCGCCGCTGTAAATCGGGAGCGACGAATTCACAGTGGTAATCGTGTCCCCTTTGAAGTTGCGGAACGTCTGCTGGCGCACTGGCGCAGGCCGGCCGGTGCGCAAGACGGACAGGAGAGTGCTGGTATCCTCAGAGAGCGACGGGAATACGGACAGGATATGACGGCCGACAACTTCCACCGGGTTGAGATTGTCCAGATCTGCTGCCACTTTGTTGTAGAATACCGTGATGCCACTGGTATCAACGATGTGTACGCCTTCATTTATGGAATCTAGTACTACTCTGAGGTCTGCGCTTAGGTGCTCAAGGTCAATCACAGGTTCACGCACCGGCATCTACCTCCTCAGAGACGACGCTCTGTGCCCAAGTGTGGGCACCTACCCAGATTATATCGTACATGGCCGACAATTGACAGCCGGGATCACTGTGCTCAGGAGTGACCCCGGCTGCGTGCGCCTATCCGGCTGAAGGCTACTCGTCGAATGCGCTGTTCAAGATGGTCTGGATGAGCTGGTCGAAGGAAATGCCTTCCGCTCGCGCGGCGTCGGGCAACAGGCTCACTTTGGTCAGCCCCGGCAGTGTGTTCACCTCAAGCACCCACACCTGGCCAGACGGTTCGACTATCATGTCGACCCTGGAGTAGCCGCGGCATTTCAAAGCGACATGAGCCTTGACCGCAAGCCGTTCGCACTCCGCCCGCGCGGTTTCGGGTATTCTTGCAGGCACTACATGCTCCGACTTGCCCGGCGTGTACTTGGAGTCCCAATCGTAGAACTCGTTCGTCGGCACGATCTCCAAAGTGGGAAGAGCTCGAGGATCGCGCGTCCCCAGCACTCCTACGGTGACTTCGGTACCTGCGATGTACTTCTCAATCAACGCATCGGGATCGCTCCTGAAAGCTAGCTCGAGCGCATCGGCAAGCGCCGCGCTCTCCTTCACTATCGTGATGCCCACTGTCGATCCTTGAGAAGAAGGCTTGACAACGCAGGGGAACCCGATACTCTGGGCGCGCGCAAGCGAGAGTTCCGGCGCGGCGCTACGGTCTACTGTGACCGAGGGCGGAGTCGACACCTCGGCTGCGCCGAATAGTACTTTCGAAACGGTTTTATCCATCGCGACTGCACTCGCCAAAACGCGGGAGCCTGTGTACGGAATCCCCAGCATTTCCAGAGTCCCTTGGATACAACCGTCCTCTCCATACTGCCCGTGGAGCGCTAGGAAGGCTGCGTCGGGCCGAGACTGGGCCAGGACTGCAACGCCGTCTACTGCAGGATCGACAGTGATCACGTCGTGTCCGAGCCGTCGCAGAGCTGCCTCGACTTCTGCTCCGGACATGAGCGAGATCTCCCGTTCGCTGGAGGAACCGCCCATTAGCAGAGCTACTTTCATTTTTCTGTGTGTCAATGAACTCACCACCAAAACATGCTTCGATATCATCTCGGCCATTGCCGGAATACTTCTCTGAAGACGGCCACCGTGGCGCGGCACGCCAGAAGCGCGTAGACCAGCCCGGCAAGGAGCAGGAACCCCCGCGCCAAGGCAGCATGCCGCCACGTGAGGTCGTCGGCTCTCGCCGATTTGGCCCAGACCACCGCCGCTATGATTGCAACTGCCAACGCCGATGACACAACCAAGCAAATCCCCACAGCGCATCACCGATCTATCGTATGCAGGGCTACATGCGAATGTCCCAGCCGCTCAAGACGTCCAGAGCCGCATGGTCGGTCATGTCGAACTTGATGGGCGTTACCGACACAGAGCCCGACCGCACCGCGTCGGTGTCGAGCCCATCGCCGGGGGCCGACGCTTCCGGGCTGCCGCACATCCAGTAGTAGACCTCGCCCCGGGGATCGACCCGTCTTTCGAAGATGTTGGAATATCGCTGAATGCCCATCCTGGTTACGACTATTCTGCCCAATTCAGCGCCGTCAGGCACATTGACATTGAGCACCACTCCGGGTGGGAGCCCGTGGGCCGCCGCTAGGCGTGCCAAAGCCGCGCCTACTCGGGATGCCGGCCCGTAATCGGAAGGATCGTAGGAGACTGTCGATACTGCAACGGACGGTATCCCGGCCAACGCACCTTCGGCGGCCGCCGCGACCGTGCCGGAGTAGAGGATGTCAGTTCCCAGATTAGGCCCGCGGTTCACGCCTGCCAGCACTACATGCGGCCTTTGAGGCATCAGTTCTTCCAGGGCCAGCTTGACGCAGTCAGCAGGACTCCCATTCACAGCCCAGGCGGTCGCCGACGGCCAGGGCGTCTCCGCGCGGCGGACTCTGAGAGGGGCTCGCATTGTCAGTGCGTGACTGATTGCGCTGCGCTCGCGATCGGGCGCGCACACCCACACCTCGTCGGCTATGCGGCATACGGATTCGACCAGAGCGGTCAACCCAGGCGCTGTTATGCCGTCGTCGTTGGAGATCAGGACTCGGATGATACGCTTACCTCCTTCGCGTTACCAGTTGTCGACCTCTGCTCGTAGAACACCTGACAAAGCCAGAACCTTTTGCAGAAGGTCGGCATGGGTTGCTCGACTTCCGGCAGCCGGCATGTTGTGCCCCATGACGATCTCTATCCGGACCATGGATTCGCCGCGTTCCAGGTTTATGTCGCTGGCAACGATGTTCATGCGTAGCTCGCCGACGATGGTCGCGATTTCGCCGAGCAGGCCCGGCCTGTCGATTGCGGTGACTCTCAGCACAACATCCTTGTGCGGGAAGTACCGCTCCTCCAGCCGGTTGAGGAAGACCAGCACGAACTCAACCAGTACAGTAGCGCCGATGGCCGGCCAGACCAGACCCGTGCCTGCCGCAAGCCCAATGCCCGCCGTCGTCCAGAGACTGGCCGCAGTGGTGAGCCCCCGGATGGTGAGGCCTTCGTGCATTATCGTGCCGGCGCCCAGGAAGCCGATGCCGCTCACAATCTGAGCCGCCACCCGCGACGGGTCGCGGAGTCCGCCGCCGAACGGCCCGAACCCGTATATTCCAACCATTGTGATCA
The DNA here is from genome assembly GCA_019136685.1 of Bacillota bacterium. Lineage (GTDB taxonomy): Bacteria > Bacillota > DTU025 > DTU025 > DTU025 > UBA5389. The sequence goes on from JAGVTS010000089.1 coordinate 19,926, forward strand.
GCGCTGATCCCAGGCAGACCAAAGAGTGGGTGCGTAGACCGGCGGATTTGCCCTGCCTCTCGCGTTCGAGCCCTATGACTGCGCCTAGTAGAGTGGCGATGACCAACAGTCCCATATTGCGCAAGAACATGGACATCTTCCATTACCTCTTCGTGGTTTTGTCTAGCTGACGCCGATCCGATGCGAGCGCCCTGATGAGCCGAGTATCTTGGCTGCAGTGGTGCGTACCAGTTCGCGAGACTCTCGAAGCGCCGCGACTACCGGGCTTATCGCTTCATCTCCCGCAATCTCGCGCAGCGCCTGTATTGCCAAGAGACGGAGTTCCTCGTTTTCCAGGCACACTGCCACAAGAGGCTCCACCGCACGCACGTCGCCGGCCCACCGTAGCGCCTGAACCGCGCCCAGACGCACTTCGTGCGACTCGTCGTCAAGGCAGCCTATGAGTGCGTCCACAGCCCTGCTGTCGGCGATTTTCCTTAGCGCCTCCACTGCTTCGTACCTGACTCCCGAGTCGGGATCCCGGGTTAGGCCGACTAGGTGGGGCACTGCCTCGCTTTCGCCCATGTCGCCTAGGAGCTTCGCTGCGCGTTTTCTCACCGTGGGCTCAGGCGACAGCAGTTCTCGCTGAAGGGCCGGCCGGACGTCGTCAACATGGATTGACTTCAGCGCATTGCACGCGCTGTAGTACACATATACGCTTTCATCGCCCAGGGCACGCACGAGCGGATCCACCACGAGCGAACTGCTGCATCTGGCGAGAGCCTCAACCGCCCATCCACGCACGGCCTCGTCGGAATCACTGAGCGCCTGTGCGAGCAGCGGCACTGATTGCACATCCTGCAGCTTGGAGAGGCCATATGCGGCTGCGCGCCTTATGGGCCCATCACCGCTCGCTAGGGCGTCACAAAGAACATCGAGCAGTTGCCTCTTTAGGTTGGCCATCTGCTCGACCGCCGTTTCCCTGTGCTCGGGATCTACGCGAGCTAGATCGCTTTCAATCATACCTAGCTGTTCGATGACAACGCGTATGCGCCCGCACTCATCGCATGTTGAAGACAACCAACGCACCCCCGGGGGAATCCAACACTAGGCGCAAATTGCACAATAATTCGACGGAAGCGCAGATGATTCCTGCTCTCGGCTACCTGAGCTTCAGGACAAACTTGTTCTCCGTGCCCGACAGCAGGCGTCGGATGTTGGATACGTGCCTGACTACGGCGCTCAAGGTGAGAATCACACATACCACTATGTACTCGCGAGGATATCCGGCGAGAAGCGCCGCGACTGGAGAGGACGCAACAGCCAGCATCGAAGCGACTGAGGCGTATCGGCACACGGCTATGACAACTACCCATACTGCGGCGACCACGATCCCCACTGAAGGCATGGCCGGCAGCACAAACCCGAATGTGGTGGCGATTCCCTTACCGCCCCTGAAGCGCAGCCACACTGGCCAATTGTGTCCCGCCACCGCAGCGACCCCGGCTGCAGCGGTCCAGGCCGGGCTCAGGCCTGCGAGGCGCGCCAGCCAGAACGCAAAAGCCCCTTTCCCCGTATCCAGCACGAAGGTACATGCGGCAAATCCCAAGCCCAGTGTCCTCAGGACGTTGGTGGCGCCGATATTGCCGCTTCCATACTTCCGGACGTCCAGGCCGGCGAGACGACTTCCAAGGATCACCCCGAACGGAATCGAACCGACCAGATAGGACAGGATCACTACCAGCAACGGACGGAGATTCACCAGCTTCACCAGCCTCTGTCAGTGTTAGTCCCTCTGCTTCAGCAGGACCTCAATGGGCGTTCCCGAGAAATCGAACGCCTCGCGCAAGGCGTTCTCAAGGTAGCGTCTGTATGAAAAGTGGATGCTCTCCGAGCGGCTAACCCACACGGCAAACCGCGGCGGCTTTGTTGACACCTGTGTGGCATAGTACACCCGGATCTCCCTGCCCCGGTCCGGAGGCGGCGGATTGCGTAGCACCGCGTCCTGCACGACCCTGTTGACCATGGCGGTCTGCACTCTCCGTCTGTGCTGGGCAGCGCTGGACTTGACAGTCTCTAGCAACTTGCCTATTCGTCTCCCCGTCAGCGCGGACACGAAAACCACGGGCGCATAGGGCATGAAGTCCAGGAAGGTCCTGAGAGTTCGCTCAAACTCGCGCGCAGTCGTGTCGCCTCGGTCGACTACATCCCATTTATTCACAGCCACGACAGCAGCCTTCCCCGCTTCATGGGCGTACCCGGCTATCCTTGTATCCTGAGCGGAAGGCTGCTCGGTTCCGTCAACCACGGTTACTGCCACATCGCACCTTTCAATGGCGCCTAGTGCTCTGAGGACACTGTATTTCTCGATGCCGACGTCGATTCGCCCTCTCCGTCGGATTCCGGCCGTGTCCACTATGATGTACCTATCGCCGCCGAATTCGCAAACCGCGTCCACGGCGTCCCTAGTGGTCCCGGGCACTTCACTCACGATCGAACGCTCTTCCCCCAGGATGCGGTTGACCAGCGATGACTTCCCCACGTTGGGTCGGCCTATGACGGCCACTCTGATCGCGTCATCATCCGGCGCGGGCTCGGCCTCGTCATCAGGCAACGACTGCACCACTGCATCAAGCAGATCTCCGATGCCGCTGCCGTGAACTGCCGACGTAGGGACGAGTTCGCCCAGGCCCAGAGAGTGCAGGCCGTAGTCCATGTGGGATGGATCATCGACCTTGCTGGCCACTACTATCACCGGTTTGCCCGACTTGCGGAGGATATCCGCCACCTCGTCGTCTTCGCTCGTCACGCCCACGCGAGCGTCCACCACGAAGAGCACCACGTCAGCCTGCTCGATAGCCATCTGGGCTTGCTTCCGAGTTTGAGCCGCAATGCTGTTGCCGGGGTACGCCTCTATTCCTCCCGTGTCGACCAGGGTGAAGGCCCGACCACACCATTCAGCCTGTGCGTAAACACGATCCCGCGTGATACCCGGCGTGTCGTCCACTATGGACACCCGGGCTCGGGAGATCCTGTTGAAGAGGGCCGACTTGCCTACATTGGGCCGCCCCACAATTGCCACCAGCGGTCTTGCCATCTGATCCGACCTCCCCATCCGGCCCATTCGACTACATGATGCATCCGAGAAGCCCACGAGGCGAAGCACAGACGATTCTTACCGGTGTTCCCGTGGCCTGTTCAATGTCGTCCGGCGTCATGTCGTCAAGGAAGCAGTCCTGGCCCCGCCTGAGCATGACGTCTGGAATGGCCACGAAGTCGCCGGGGAACCCGGTGTCCGCTTTCTGCGACGACTTCGCCTCATTGAGCGCGGCCACGATGTCGGCTCCGACCACCAGGCCGGACACGGTGACGCTCTCGCCGAAAAACCTGTTAGCCACCGGGAGCAGATGGACGCGGACGCCCCCAATCCTGTTCAGCCTGGCGCAGGCATGTGCTATTGCCCGGGCGCCCAGCGCGCCGGTGACAGCCGTGAAATCCACAGGAACGGTCGCCTGCTCCGGCAGGCTGCCCAGAGCCTCCTCGAATTCGTCTGAGAATAGACGGGACAAGCCGATTCCATTTTCGAGCTGCGGATAGCCCTCGTATTCGTCACCGCCGGGGATCTCCTGGTGCGCGAGATAGTAGAACTCGTCTGCAGCGAACACAAACCGCGCTCCGCGCTCGTCAAATGAGCGGCGCTGGGCCGCGTGCACAATGCGGATTACCTGCCCTGCCAGGTTGGAATCGACCGGTTCAAGCTTCTGAAGGCCCTCCCGGTGCGAAGTGAGTCCGACAGGGACTATCCCCAGCGAGGCGCAAGAAGGCCAGAGACCTGCAAGGTCGTGAATAGTCTGCTCGAGCGCCGCCCCGTCATTCAGACCGGGAACCAGCACCACTTGTGCGTGGAACTTGATCCGACCCTCGCCGAGCCGCTTGAGCGTCGGCATGATGGGCCGGGTAGCGGCGTTCGTTCGCCCGAGCAGGGCACACCTCGTTTCCTCATCTGTGCTGTGTACCGAAACGTACAGGGGCGACAACCGAAGACGGATGATCCGCTCAATATCGGAATCAGCGAGGTTGGTGAGTGTGACGAAATTGCCTTGCAGAAACGAAAGCCGGTAGTCGTCGTCCTTGAAATACACGCTCTTGCGCATTCCCGCGGGCAACTGGTCGACAAAACAGAAGACGCACTTGTTGGCACAGTGCTTCTCGCCGTCGAACGCCAGCTCGTGAAAGTGAATGCCCAGTCGTGTATCGTAATCGTTGTCGATGACCACGTGGAACTTGGAGCCATCTGGCCTGCCAACGCCCAGGCGGACACGGGAAGAGGCGGCATAGTACTGGTAGTCGATGATATCGCGCACAGGGTGCCCGTTTATGGAAATCAGGGAGTCGCCTGAAGCGATGCCGGCCAACGCCGCAGGGCTGCCCGGTTCCACTCGAGCGACTACAGCAGAAACAGTCATGTGCTGCCGAAACCTCCCGGCGAAATGAAAACGGAGAGGAGAGCCGGCCCCTCCTCTCCCCCGCTCTCGTGTGCTAGTTATTGGATGTGCCAAGATCCTTGTACTTCGAGTCAGTGATGGTGACATCGGCCGCGAGCCTCAGCTCGGAAGCGAGCGCCTGAGCACTCTGGGCCTGATTCCCCTTAATGGTTCGCTCGATGTCCTCTTTCACCTCGTCGAACGTGGCCTCATGTGCGTCCTTCCTGTCGGTGACGCGGATGATATGGTATCCGTACTCGGACTTCACCGGTGCGCTGGTCTGGCCGGGCGACATCGCAAAAGCCGCCTTTTCGAACTCTGCCACCATGCGCCCACGTGCGAAGAACCCGAGGTCGCCGCCTTCAGCCGCCGACATCGGATCGGTGGATTCGTTGCGTGCCAGTTCGGCGAAGTCGGCCCCTTCGGCCAACTTGCTTTGGATTTCCTTCGCCTTCTCTTCGTCCTCGACGAGGATGTGGCTGGCCCTAACCATTTCCGGCTGGTCGTAATCGGACTTGTTCTCCTCAAAGAACGCCATGAGGGCTTCATCCGTCACGGTAATGTCTTTCGTGGATACCTTGAAAACCAGCAGATTCAGCTCCATGTTCTTTCGCAGGTCTTCCGTGGTCATCCCATACTGGGCCAACACTGACTCGAAACTGGGCCCTATCTGCTCGCGTAGTTTCTCCATCTCCGCCTCGACCTCGGCGGAAGTCACAGTTATTTTGGCCTTCTTCGCCGCCTGCTCTATCAGCTGCTCGTTGATGAGGTCCGACAGAACCTGTTCGCCTGTAACCTGCTCAAGCCTGTTTACGAACTCGCGGCGGGTGATTCTCTGGCCGTTGACGATGGCAACAGCCGTCGCTCTAGTGACGACAACCCACACTATTGCGACAACAGCCAGAGCCGCCACCACGGCGATGACCGGAATGAGTTCGCTCTTGCGCCTAGACATGCCTTGGCATCCCCCTTTGCAACTCCATCCACAATGACATCTCATCTAGCCCTAACGACGCCTGCCCTCGGCAAGTTCCGGGGGCAGACGACCAGAGCCAGTCTAGCACATGGTAATTTGAGTGTCAACGAAACACCATCTAGAAGCCTTTATGAGGGACTATTCGCCGTCTTCCTCGGCACCGCTTTTGAACTTGCTCGGATCATAGGCTATTCGGTCGCCGATGGTGACACCGTCATCGGATCGATTGTCTTTCATGTACTTGCGGTACTCATTCCGCTCCCCATCCTCCAGCGCCTGCCGGATGGAGAGGCTGATCCGATGCTCCTGTTCTCTGAGGCCTATCACCTTAATAGTGACTGCCTGCCCTACCGATACGACCTCATCGGGCCTCGCGACGCGCCTGTCGGCGAGCTGCGAGATGTGCACCAACCCTTCTATGCCCTCGTCGAGGCTGACGAATGCGCCGAAATCCACTAGCTTGGTCACAGTTCCGTTGACTACAGAACCCACCGGGAACCGCTTTGACACGTTCTCCCACGGATCTGGCTGGAGTTGCTTGTAGCCAAGGGAAATCCTCTGGCGTTCGCGGTCGACGTTCAGCACCAGCACTTCCACCGGCTGATTCTCCGATAGGATTTCGCCCGGATGCTTTATCCTAGACCACGAGATGTCGGAGATGTGAAGCAATCCCTCAACTCCATCCCCGATGTCGACGAATGCGCCGAACACCGCAAGCCGGGTTACAGTGCCCTGGATCACCTGACCGCGTTCGAGTGTCGCAAAACAGCGTTCGCGGGCAAGCTTCTCCTGTTCCTCAAGGTAGTCGCGCTGCGACAGCACTACGTTGGAGCGAAGCCGCTCGACTTCACGGACCTTCAGTTTCAGCTCCTCACCCACATAGGTACTGAGATCCTCAACGAATCTTCTCCCCACCTGCGATGCCGGAACGAATCCTCGCACGCCGATATCCACCACGAGCCCGCCCTTAACAGCCTCGGTAACCTTGCCCGAAATGGTCTCTCCAGTGTCCCTGGCGTTCTCCAGTCGCTTCCACAGAAGGAGGCGGTCCGCTTGCCTCTTCGAGGCGAACAGAGTATCTGAACCCCGGCTGTGTTTTTCCAAGACTACGTATATCTCATCGCCTGGAGCGACCGCTTCAGAAGGGTGGGCGATTGCATCCGCGGTGAGGCTCTTGGTTACAATAGTGGCCGTCTCGCCCGTTTCGATCTGAACGATGACGCGGTCATCGTAGATTTCTTCAACACGGGCCTTGAGCACGTCCGGCTCGGGCGGCCCCACGCGTGTGGGTGCGGCAGGTTTCGGTTCCTCCTTGGATTCGCTTGGCGCTGCGCTCTCGGCCGCAGGCCCAGCCTCGTCAGCGGGCTCCGGCGCCGACTCAGCTGCCGCCTCGCCACCCTCGGTGGACTCATCGACCGGCCCTCGGCCATCCACAGCCGCAGGCTCAGCCTCGGCCTCTGTGTCGGCCTGTTCCACCGGCTCGGCCTGTTCAGACGGCTCTGCCTGTTCGATCGGTTCGGCCTGTTCGGCCGGTTCGGCCTGTTCGGCCTGTTCGGCCTGTTCGGCCTGTTCAGCCTGTTCAGTCTCCTGCTCCGACCGGCGAATCTCGTCCGGGTTCCCTTCGATGATCTCGTTCATAGCGTCCATGACCTCCTCGATTACCCAACTGGGCGTGGATGCTCCCGCCGTGACGCCGATTGTGCCGCAACTTCGCACAGCCTCTGCGTCCAGTTCGTCGGCTTTTTCGATTTTGAGCACCCTGACGCCGGTGTCACTACACACTTCCGCTAGCCGCATGGTATTGGCACTAGCCCGACCTCCGATGACGACCATGAGGTCGACTTCGCGCGCAAGCCGCCCGGCAGCGTCCTGCCTCAGAGATGTCGCCGGGCAGATCGTGTTGACCAGCCTGACCTGCTTGCCCCGGTCGGCGATGGCGGCAACTACAGCCTCTACGGTCGACGCCGTCTGAGTCGTCTGCGCAACTACGGTGATCGGCGCCTCCGGAAGCTCGACCGTCATTGCATCGCGGGCCCCCGAGACTACGGCTATTCCCCCGTCTGCAAATGGGACAACCGCACGCACCTCAGGATGGAGCTCATCGCCAACGAGCACCACGAACTGGCCGCTCTTGTGCGCGTCAGCCACCTCTCTCTGCACTCGCAGAACGTGCGGACAGGTGGCATCTACCAGTGACAATCCTTTCTCTCGCGCGTCTTGAACGACGGCGGGCGAAAGGCCATGCGACGGAATTACGGCCACGCGCCCTCGGGCTTCGTCGGCCGATCTGACCTGTTGCACACCACAGCGCGCAAGGCTTGCAACTACGGCGGGGTTGTGCACCAAGGGTCCCAGAGTGACAACGCCGGCAGATCCAGCGCGCATGGCGCTTTCTCCAGTTTCGCGTGCGATGCGAACTGCGCGCTCCACCCCTGCACAGAAGCCCGCATGCTCTGCCAGCCTAATCCGGGGAGTACGGACGGTCACCTTCTGCGTGCCTTCTCCCAGTCTGCGATGAACCTCGCTACTCCTGCGTCAGTCAGGGGATGCTTGACCATCTGCAACAGAACAGCGTAAGGCACGGTAGCTATGTCAGCTCCGGCCAGTGCGGCCCTGGTGACGTGCAGCGGGTGGCGGATGCTCGCAGCAATGATCTGAGTGTCGATGTCGTGCATGTCGAAAATGGCCGCGGTCTCAGCCACCACGTCGCAACCATCGCAGCTGATGTCGTCCAGCCTGCCCACGAATGGGCTAACGTAAGTCGCGCCCGATCTTGCCGCCAAGAGAGCCTGGTTTGATGAGAATACCAGCGTGACATTGGTTTTGATACCCTTGGCGGTGAGATGACGAACGGCCTTCAATCCTTCCACGGTCATCGGTACCTTGATGACGACATTGGGGGACCAGGCTGCGATGTCGATGGCCTCTTGCACCATGCCGGGAGCCTCAAGGCTGATCACCTCGGCGCTCACCGGCCCATTCACCAACTGGCAAATCTCCATCACGACCTGGCGAAAATCCCGGCCTTCCCGGGCTACAAGAGACGGGTTGGTCGTTACTCCGCTTATGATTCCCATCTCAGCTGCCTGACGTACCTCTTCGATATTAGCGCTATCGATGAAGAGTTTCAAATCAGCACACTCCCTGCGATTTCATGCTGCGTCGATCAGATCTTGGATTCGCTTCATTATCTGATGCGAGAGTTGGTCAGAGTCTCCTCTCGCTACGCGTCCCCCGGCCGAAACCTTGGGATGAATGGGCGCGCCGAATACCACTCTCACCTTGGCCTCGCGAAACCTGTTCATGCCTTTGCGGTGCCCGGCGAACGTGCCGACGATCGCCGCCGGCACTATCGGAGCTCCGGTCTGCATCGAGAATCTGGCCGCTCCCGGGTGCGCAGCCTGGAGCTCGCCAGTCTTGCTGCGGGTGCCTTCCGGGAAGATGCCCAGGGCATCGCCGGCCTTGAGAGTCTCCATGGAGGTACGGTAGGCTTCACGGTCTACCTGCCCTCTTCTGACCGGAAAAGCGCGAAGGCCGCGGAGAATCAGTGCCAGGACGGGATTGTCAAACAGTTCTGCCTTGGCCATGAACCGCAGCGACCTCGGGCACCCTGCACCGAGAGCCAGAGGGTCAAGAGCGCTGGCATGATTGGCAACCACTATGATTGCACCGGCCGTCGGCACGTTCTCCAGGCCGGTGACTTTGAAACCGCAAAACAGATGGAAGCAGACTCTCAAGAGCCCTCTCACAATTGCGTAGAACAAGCGTCGGCCCCCCCGACCACCTGCATCATCGCGGCTACCACTTCCGTGGGGCTCATCGCAGTGCAGTCTATTACAATTGCGTCGGGCGCCACTGTGAGCGGCGACACCCGCCGAGTGCTGTCGATCATATCGCGCTGGGCAATTTCCTCGCGAACTTCATTTAGCCCGACCTGCCTGCCCTGCGCCGCGTAATCGCGTTGGCGCCGTGCGGCGCGCTCCCCGGGCGATGCTGTGAGATAGAATTTGCAGCGCGACTCGGCCAGCACTACGGTGCCGATGTCGCGCCCGTCCATGACCACGTCCGCATCTTCGGCTATCGCTCGCTGAAGCTTCACCATGTGCGCGCGAACTGCCGGATACACCGATACCGGAGAGACGATGGAGTCTACCTGGGCACTGCGTATCAAGGCAGTCACATCTTCGCCTTCGACCATTGTGCGCTGAGCGCCGTCCGGCGCGGGTTCGACGCTTACCGACACCGACTTCGCGACCTCTACCACGGACCCTTCGTCGTACGGATCAGCGCCCTGCCTCAGTATCTCCAGGGCTAGCGCGCGGTACAGGTCGCCGGTGCTTACATATCTATACCCCAGGGCACGAGCCAGCATACGGGCGACCGTGCTCTTGCCGGAGCCTGCGGGCCCATCTATTGCAATCGAACGTTCAAGCGACATACTGTCGGACTCTCCTATCGGTGCACAATTTACTGTTATTCTACATCCGAGCCGCTATTCCTTCGCCCATGGTTCAAAATGTGGCCCGAATCTATATCTCAATGTTCGCAATAGCTGTCCTACCAGGCGATAGCTGTATGCGCACACCTCGCTGCGGCGCCCGAACGTTGCGAGTCGTGTCGGCAATCTCCACCTGGAGCCGGGCAGCGCCTGATCCATTGTCCCACAGTGCGTGGCCGGCATCAATTTCGACTAGATCGCCCCTGTGAACAACCACCGCGGCGCGCATGTACCTGAAATCCGCAACAGCCTCGCCGTTGATGAGCACGATGATGCTCTCCGACGCTTCAGGCAAAGCCAGCAGGATGGCTCCTGCTTCGGACCCCGGCCCCACGGGAATGCTCTGGTCGCCCTCTCCCGACCCCCATGCCCATACGACCTGGCCCTCAGTCCGCTCAAGGAGAAGACTCCCGCGGGGAATGCGGCCGGAGGCTATCATCCATTGCGCTGCTACGCAGATCACGACTAGACTGAGTGCCACAGCTGAGATCAGGGCAGTAGCGATATCACCACGGCGCGACAATTCAGCCTCTCCTTTGCCTAGCCGCCGACACTCCAGCCAGGCGACCCGTGGAGAAAGCGGCCTGTAGATTGTAGCCTCCAGTAGGACCGTCTATATCGAGCACCTCCCCGGCAAAGAACAGACCCGGGGCCAGTTTCGATTCCATGGTGCGCGGATCGACCTGGCCTAGCTCCACTCCACCCGAGGTCACGATGGCTTCCTCCAGCGGGCGTGGCCCGAGCACTGTGAGGCGCAACTGTTTGAGCGCCCCGACCAGAGCTGCTCGCTGCGCTGCGGTGACCTGGTTCGCAGGTGTAGTCTCATCCACTTCGGCGAACTCTATGATTGCCGGGATGAGGGCCTTCGGCAGAAGCATGTCGAGGGAATTCTTCAGCTGCTTCCGGGACATGGCCGCCAGGTCGCGCTGGACCCGACGATCCAGACTCGCCTCGCTAAGCGCCGGCTTGAGGTCGATACTGAGAATGAAGCGGCCGGGCCGGACCTCGCGACGGGACCTCTGTGCCCGACAAACCGCGCGGCTCAGGGTGAGGATGATCGGGCCGCCCACGCCGTAATGAGTGAACAGCATCTCGCCGAATTCACTGGCCGAGGCCCGGTCGCCGTCAAGCAATGTGACTTCTACGTTCCGAAGCGCTAGGCCTGCAAGAGACCGTGGCCATTCCTCCACGGTCTCCATTGGCACCAGGGCCGGCATGGGTTCGTTCACGGAATGTCCCGCCTGCCGGGCGAGCGCATATCCGTCGCCGGTGCTTCCGGTGGCAGGATAGGACGCGCCGCCGGACGCGCAGATGACCGCGTCTGCGCAGAACGAAGCGCCTCGTGTATCAATTACGCCTACAACCGACCCGCCCTCCAATGCGAGCCGGGCGATGCGCCGGCCGAACATGAAGCGCGCGCCGCTTCCCACTGCGCGGTTGTACAGGGCGTCGCGCACGTCTGACGCTCGGTCGCTCGCAGGGAATACCCTTCTGCCTCGTTCGATCTTGTAGGCTACGCCCAGGTTCTCCATGAGAGCGCACATTTGGGCCGGCCCGAAAGACGACAATGCCGAGTACAGGAACCTGCCGCGAGGACCGAAGCCCTCTACCAGTTCCTGTACAGAGCAGTCGTTGGTGAAGTTGCACCTGCCCTTGCCCGACACCAGTATCTTCTTGCCGGCCATTCTGTTCCGCTCGTACACCGTGACGATCGCCCCTGTGCCGGCAGCTGCAGCCGCAGCCATCATGCCTGCGGCGCCCGCTCCGATCACCGCCACAACATTCGCCGTCGCCAAGCCATCAGCGCCTTTCCGCAGGGCTCTGCTGCAACAGTCGTTTGAGCCCTTCGATCTCCTCGGGTGTGAGCTCGCGGTAGCTGCCCTCTGCCAGACGTCCCAACTCCAAGCAGCCGAACTTGGTCCGCGTCAGGCGGACGACTCGATTGCCCAAGAAGGCAAACATCCTTCTCACCTGGCGCTTCCTGCCCTCTCGCATCTCTATCTCGACCAGCGTGCCCGATCCATCTGCAAACCGCGCCCTGGCAGGGATCGTCGGACCATCGTCCAGCTGTATCCCGTGGGCGAGGCGATCCAAGTCGTGCTGAGTCGCGCGCCTCTCCAGCCTGACCAGATACGTCTTGGGCGCCTGGCGGCTGGGGTGAGTCAACCCAAAGGCGAGTTCTCCGTCGTCAGTCAGGATGAGCAGCCCGTCGGAGTCCATGTCCAGCCTGCCCACGGGATAGACCCTGCGGTCGACGTCAGGAATGAGATCGAGCACTGTGGGTCGATCATGAGTGTCGCGCACTGTGGTCACAAAACCCCTCGGCTTGTTGACGGCAAGGTAGATATGGTCCGTCGGAGGGAGCACCGCTCTGCCGTCGACGGCAACGACATCGCGCTCTGGATCTACGAAGGTAGTCGGCGCAGTGACTCGCGCGCCGTTCAGTGTGACCCGCCCCGAGGCCACAAGCTGTTCGCACGTACGCCGTGACGCTACCCCCGAGCGAGCCAGAAACTTGTGGATTCTCTCCGTCGTCATGCTTTCCTGAAGCGCTGGAGCCGGTCGTTGCGCCCGATCACGACCAGAACATCGTCCTCGTGAATGACATCGTCGGCGCCGGGAGCTACTGTCATCGCATCGCCGGACCTAATAGCCATCACGTACACGCCGAAGCGGGCCCGCACCGAAAGCTCCGCCAGAGACTTCCCGGCTAGGCTCGACGGGGCAATCATCTCCACGATGCTGTAGTCGGGATCCAGATCAATCATCTCGATGAGGTTGGTGGACGTGAGCACGCGGGCCAACCGCGAGCCTCCATCACGCTCGGGGTAAACGACTCTGTCGGCGCCTAGCTTCTCCAAGACCTTGCCATGCAGGTCGTCGTTGGCCTTGGCGACGATCGTTCGAACGCCCAGTTCTCTGAGGACCATGGTCCCCACCATGCTGGCTTTGACTTCGCTCCCCACGGTGATCACTGCTACGTCCACGTTGCGAATTCCTATGGATCTCATGGCCTCAATATCGGTGACATCGGCCACCACCGCATGGGTTACAACAGGCGCTATTCGTTGTACTTTGTCTTCATCCATATCAATGGCGAAGACCTCCTGGCCAAGCTCGGACAGAGTGCGCGCCACACTCATGCCGAACCTTCCAAGCCCGATCACTGCAAACTGCTGTGCCATGTGCGCTCATCCTCTGCTGCCCTCGTACCCGACGGGGGCCTCCATATAGGGCTCGCGCCCTACCGGATTATACCACAGGCTCAGGCGCCCTACCAGTGCCGGGCTCGTCGGCTCGTCGCGACGTCTAGACTAGCGGAGGCTTGACCGTGTCCGGCTGTGGGCGAATTGCTCCCATCCGGGTAAGCACGTCAGGTACCACGTCCAGCAGGCGGTCGAATACAGCATCCGACGTGACCGGCAGGAACCTAATCTGCTTGTTGCCGACTACCAGGAAGCCCACTGGGTTCAGTGAGATCCCCGCTCCGCCTCCTCCGCCGAAAGGCGAGTCGCTTGAGACAGATGACGATTCTCTCGCCCAGTCGGATCCGCCGGCCGCAAACCCGAAACAGACGCGCGACACGGGCATAATCACGTTGCCGTCCGGGGTCTCGACAGGGTCTCCTAGTATCGTATTGACATCAATCATCCGGCCGATGCTGTCGAGGGTGGTCTTCATCAAGCCATCTATGGGATGGTCGGGCAAGCTCTCTCTCCTCCCCAGCTTGCACGTGGCGTGCAGGCCCTGATCATCTACACTAGTATTCTAGACCCGCAGCCTGTTCATTCGCCCGACGCCTCCTCAGCGTCATCAGAAGCGACAGGACGTTCGAGCGCAGCCGGGCGCTCATGAGGAGAGTGGCAAGGGTCGTCTCAACGACCAGGTGGAATGACATGCCAAACTGCGCGTCGCCGAACACAGGCGAAACAGAGAAGGCCGGGGGTTGCCGACCCCGCCCCCATCGGGAACATGCCCACGCCGCGAAGGCCGACATGATCGTCCACAGTTCGCCGCAGGCGATGGCGGTCAGGGCCGCATCGCCCGTGCCGATCGAGAAATGCCAAGTAAGCTCTATCAGCCTGTGCCCGAGCGAGGCGGCGGATGTGATCACATTGGCCATTCGGCGTAGCCGTTCGACGGTCTCTGGAAGATCCGCCAACGTCCATCGAGCGACTGGGACGGTGGGAGGCGGTACGTCTCTGTGGTAGAAGGGTACTGAGACGAGGAAAGGCCACGGCCATACACGGGCGGTTGCCCGAGTACGCCCCGAGTCCCGTGTGATGGATAGATCTAGTCTGAAAGGCCAGTACAGAATCACGGCAAACACGACTGCGAGCGCCGCGCCTACCCACAGCGCCACCTCTGCCCAGCGCATCAAAACCACTCCTGCTTGTATTTTGCTGCGCTGCGCGGGCGGTATTCACTCGTCTTCTGATTCGGGTAGCGGCGGCAGGTCCGAGAGCGAAGTGAGCCCAAGATACATGAGGAACTGTTGTGTTGTTCCGTACAGAACCGGCCTGCCCACACTGTTTCGCCTGCCCACCTCGGCGATGAGGCCGCGCTCTGTAAGCGTGGCGATGCTCGAGTCGGACGAGACACCGCGGATCCTGTCGATTTCGCCCCTGGTCACAGGTTGACGGTAAGCCACGATAGACAAAGTCTCGATAGACGCCGGCGACAGGGGCGCGGGACGTTGTCGTGCTGACAGGTTCTCTACAAAGGGGGCGTACTCCGGCCGGCTCATCAAGATGAATGAACCGTCTATGTCCGACAGGACGACGCCCGACTCTTTGCAGGAGTACCTATCTCGCAGCTGGCGAAGGAGTTTGGCGGTCGTGTCTTCATCTATCTGAACTGCTGCTGCTAAGTCCTTCACACTTAGAGGGAAGGATGCGGCAAACAAGATGGCCTCAATTGCCGCCTGCGCTTCGTGTAGGTTCGTTTGGCGCACCCCCCATCGCCTGTGATGTCGGGAACATCCAGATTTCTCCGAACGGCGCAGGTTGTGATGCCGATATGCGGCCGCGCCGTACCAACTCCAGGACGGCCAGGATGGTAGAGACTAGCACATGACGGGATTTCGCACCGCCAAGGAACTCGAACATTCCCAGCTTTCCCCTGCGCGCCAGGCGTACTAGCACCGCAACCATCTGGGTGGCGATGGGTATCTCGTCGGCCGGCAGGTACGGGAACTCCTCCGGGATACTTGACGATGCGTCCAGATACGCCTGGAGAAGATCCCGGCCTGTCACCCCCTCCACGGGATTGGACCTGACAGTGGGTGTCGGCAAGGGACGTGGAGGACGCGTGTACATGCGGGACCCCACTGCTTCCAGGCTCCGAAGGAGGCGTGCCGCATCGCGGTACCTGCGATAATCTACAAGACGGGCGACGAGCTCAGCGCGTGGGTCCGGCATTTCCTCCGCGGCAGCTCCAAGCTGCTCGGTAACTTCATCGGGTGGAAGTAGCGCTCTCACCTTAATGTACAGGAGCGTCACCGCCACCATCAGAAACTCAGCTGCCTGGTCGATGTCGAGCCATTCCATGGCGGACACCTGCTCGAGGTAGTCGTCGGCGATATCGCTGATCGACACCTCGCATATGTCGATCTGTTTCTTCTCTATCAGCGAGAGCAGCAGATCGAGCGGCCCGGAGAAGCCCTCGGTATCTACTTTCATATCTTCATGGCCGAGCGGACTTCCTCAAGGGTACGGGCTGCTATAGGCCTGGCGCGCATCGCGCCGTCGGCAAGGATTGACTCGATCAACCCGGGAGTGGCTTCAAGCTGCCGTCTCCGCTCGTGAATGGGGGCAAGCACCGAGATGAGCGTATCGGCAAGCTGCCGCTTACACGCCACGCAGCCAATTCTCGCCCCTTCGCATTCTCCCCTGCGCTCCTCCGCCGCCTCAGGCGTGAACGCCGAGTGGTATGCGAACACCGTGCACACATCCGGGTGCCCCGGGTCGCTTTTGTGTATCCTGGCGGGGTCAGTGACCATTGACTTCACAGCCTCGCGTATTTTCTCCGGCGGATCGGCGATCTGAATGGTGTTTCCATAGCTCTTGCTCATCTTGCGACCGTCTGTGCCCGGCAGCACAGCGACCTTGCTGAGCTTGGCCTGGGGTTCGGGGAATACCGGCGAGTACATGTAGTTGAACCTGCGAGCAATCTCCCGTGCCAGCTCCAAGTGGGGTAACTGATCTTCGCCCACGGGTACCGTGTCGGACTTATAGATCAGTATGTCGGTGGCCATCAACACGGGGTAGCCCAGGAATCCGTATGTGGTTATCTCTCTTCCGGAGAGCTGTTGCAGTTGCTCTTTGTAGGTAGGGCACCGTTCGAGCCAGCCGAGAGGTGTGATCATTGATAGCAATAAGTGCAGTTCCGCGTGCTCCTTCACGTCAGACTGGCGGATGACGATGGAGCGCTCCGGATCAATGCCCGCCGCGATGAAGTCAATGAGCACCTGCCGGGTGTACTCGCGGACCATCGACGTATCTTGGTATCCTGTGGTGAGAGCATGCCAATCGACCGCCGCGAAGATGCAATCGTAGTCCTCCTGCAGTCGAACCCAGTTGTTCAGCGCTCCGGCCAAGTTGCCCAGGTGAAGCATTCCCGTGGGCCTCATCCCGCTGAATATCCGGCCTTTCTTCAACCAAACCACCCTCTACATAATTGCTCGGTACAATGCCCCGACGATTGGGACGAGAATCCATCTCGATAGCGGCGTCATGATGAACAACAAGAGAATGATGTACGAGTACTGTTCCAGTCGATAGTAGACCCTTGCCGCGTCGCCCCGAAGTACGGCAGCAAGTATCTTCGAGCCGTCCAGCGGCGGAATGGGTATCAAGTTGAATACAGCTAACCCGAGATTGATCCATACCCCCTGATCGAGGGCCACGATGGCAAACGCGATCGCCTCATGCCGAAACCCATACGTACCATATATAAGCTTGATAATGGCCGACAGGAGTATGGCCAGGACGATGTTGGCCCCTGGGCCGGCCAGGCTGACCATGACCATCCCCGCCTCGCGGTTGGCCAGGTTCATCGGGTTGACCCTCACAGGTTTCGCCCAGCCAAACCGTCTGGTGAGCACCAATGCCAGAAGGCCTACGGGGTCCAGGTGCGCCAGGGGGTTAAGCGTAAGGCGTCCTTCCCACCTGGGAGTGCCGTCTCCCAATTTCACCGCGGCCCAGGCATGCGCGTACTCATGCACCGACAGCGCAAGCAGGAGGATGGGCAGGGTCATCAGGAAATACAGAAGATCATTGCCACTCAATGGCGCCACCTCCCCTGCGCTCGATTATAGCATAGACCATCGTCAGGTGGAAACCGGGCAAGCCGCTGGGTATGGCGGCGTCTTGCCGTTTTCGTGCACGTTGGCCAACAACAAGTCAACGAATGCTTCGAGCCTAGTATCGAAGCCGACGTCGGCCGTATGCTCGTCCACAGCAAGCGACATTACTGGGATGCCTTCAGCCAGGCTCACACTTGGAAGGATGCTTTGGGCCACAATCTCGGGCATACATGTCATGGGCGCCAGGTGCACTACCCCATGCAGGCCCAACCGCGCCATCTCGACTGAGTGCCCCACGCTTTCAACCCCATGCCCTCCCACGAAATGCCTCAGGTAGGGGCGCGACCATGATAGGACATCGGGCTTTGGTATCCACCGGGCTATGTCGCACACCACGTGCGATTCGATCCAATGGGAGAATGTGAGCGGCTGTACGACCTGGGCGCCCAGCCGGCCCAGCTTCTTGCACACATCCATATTCACCGCTGGTTCCATAACAACGTATATTTCGCCCACAACTCCCACGTGTACTGCCTGTCGCGGCGTGACCTCGATGCAGCCTTCCACGTCGTGAAGCGTCTGCTCCGCCACGTGCCGCACGTCATCGCACGTTTCAGCCGCGTCGAGCAGTGCAAGTCCACGCCCTATGTATGCGTCCACATCTCCCGGGCTGACTTCGCGCCATCGCGCCATGTTGGCTGCCTGGTCCAGCGCGTCCACCGCCTGAAACTTGGCCCACGCAAGTCGGCTTGCCTCCAGCACGTGCCCGAGGGTGGCTCGGCGTTTGATTGTTCTGACCACGTTCGCGAATCCCCGAAAATCCGACCGTGGAGGTTCTACCACGATCAGCTGAGCATTGCAGCCCGCTCTGGCCAGTGCGCGCCTCTGAAGCTCACAGTAGTATCCCAACCGGCAGGGTCCGATTCCACCAGCCATGAGGATCGTGTCGGCTCCCAGTTCAACCGCTTCGATGAAGTTGCCCATGGTAACCTTCAGAGGAAGACACGCGCCGTCAGGGGTGTGACTCGCTCCAATAGACAGTGTCCTTTTCGTGGTGGGAGGCGGAGTGATGACATCATGTCCGAGCGAAGATAGGAATGCCTTAGCGGGTATCCACAGGTTGCCCAGATGTGGGAAGGTGACTCGCATGTTCGCACTTCCTCATTGCGACTGTGTCGATGAATGCCTCCAGGCGCGTAGAGAGCCCGGCCTCTGCCGAGTGCTCGTCGATGTTGATGCACAGCAGAGGAGTGCAGTTCCGCTCACTCGCCTCATACTGAATGACCTCAGCGATGAATGATTCCGGCCCGCAGCCGAAACTCATCAAGTGTACGACCCCGTCCACCTCGCCGGTGTCGAGCCATCGGGACGCCACTCCCAGCAGCCGACGACCGTACGTCCAGAAGAGGCGCTTGGCCCCGCGCCTGGCGCGCTGCCGCTCCCATCCGGCGGTCTCCCGGTGCGAATAGGAGCCGGCCGTCACAGGCGCAGCCCCGAGCCGTCGGATCTTGTTGATTAGGTCCAGGCTTATGTACGGATCGTTGAGGTTGTAGTCATGCCCCAGAACACCTATGCGAATTGTGTCGATGCCTGCTCTCTCCAGCCCGTCCCCTGGCCGCCTGCCGGCACGCCGAAAGGTCATCCTCATGGACCTGGCCAACGCAGTCGCCACGCGCCCCCTGCTCACGCATAGCGCCGGTCCGAGCTGAGCGATTGACCGTACCGTCGTCCCAAGTCCTCGCGACAGGTCGATGCACGGATCCACTATCCTGGGCGCGCCCGGCACCCTGGCACGTATCATGTCGGGCAATCCCATCAGCTTGGGGCAGATGAACGCCCCACGCTCAATGCTGACGAATCTCGGAACGAACAGTGCATCTACTTTGCCTGCGAGATAGGCAACATGCCCGAAGAAGGCCTTGACCGGAAGGCAGGCCTCGTCCACGCAGATCTCCAGCCCCGCCTGGAGGATTTGCTTGTTGGTCACAGGAGAAAGCATGGTACGGGCGTCGCACTGGCGCAGGAACTCGAGCATCAAGGCGCCGTACTCGTGGAAGAGGAGGCCGCGCGGCACTCCCACCACCACGCTCATGCCCTCGGATTCGCGACGAGAGCTATCAGGGCAGAGAAGAATACAGCGGTGGCCACTCCCAACCCCGTGAACTCGAAAGCCCCGGTGAACAGCCCGATCACTCCCAATCTTCGTGCCTCTAGCAAAGATCCGCGACTGATGGAGTGTCCGAAGCCGGACACCGGCACTAGCGCTCCGGCGCCTGCAAATTCCACCAGCCGGTCATAGACTCCGAACCCCGATAGGACGGCCCCGACCACAACAAACAGCACCAACATGTGCGCCGGCTGAATCTTGGCGATGTCCAGCATAGCCTGGCCGACGGCACAGATGGCGCCTCCAACAAGAAACGCGATTACGTAGTCCGTGTGTCTTCCCTCCAGTCTGTCAGCGAATCAGAGCTGAAGTGCAATCGCATTGGCGATGCAGGGTACCGACTCGCCTTGTTGCCACGTGAGCGAGGATAGCAGAGCGCCTGTGGCCACGACCAGGGCCCGCTTGATCTCGCCCTCGCACATCCTCTTCCACACGAAGCCATCCATTACCAGCGCCGAGCAGGCGCAACCACTGCCCCCCACACCTGTTCCACGCACACCCTGAAACAGCATGACACCGCCGTCAGCGTAGTTATCGCCCAGAGGCACCCCCCGGCGTTGCATCAGTTCGAGCAGGATCTGCGCTCCCACACTGCCCAGGTCGCCGGTGATGATCACATCGTAGAACGCGGGATCGCGCCCGGTGTCGGCCAAGTGACTGAAGATCGTTTCGGCCGCGGCAGGCGCCATAGCCGGGCCCATCTGGTTGGGATCCTTGGTGCCCATGTCTATTACCCGGCCCAGGGTAGCTTCGGTGATCTTGACCTTTCCTCCCGATTGTCCCACCAGCACAGCCCCTGCTCCGGTCGCGGTGTACTGCGAGGTGGACTTCCGCTGGATGTTGAGCTCTATCGGGTATCTGAACTGCCGTTCGGCTGTTTGGTAGTGGCTGCTGGTGGCGGCCAGCGCCAGATCTGCGAACCCTGCGTCGACGAGGGTCGCAGCCAGGGTCAGACTCTGGACCGATGTGGAGCAGGCGCCGTACACGCCGATAAACGGCATTCCCAGGTCTTCTGCAACGAAGCTGGCTGTGACTATCTGGTTGAGCAGATCGCCTGCTATGAAGTAATCCACCTGTTCAGGCCGGACGGCGGCTTGCTTGAGCACTATCTTGACCGCATCTCCCATGAATCGCCTTTCGGCTTTCTCAGATGTGCGCTCGCCGAACATGTCGTCCGGGACCACTTCATCGAACCACCGGGCCATAGGCCCCCGGCTCTCCATGGGCCCGGCAACTGTTCCAGCGGTCACGATCACCGGAGGCGTCGCAAACCGCACGGTGTTCTTGCCGATCCTCCTAGTTGCCATGGTTCACCCCCGCGAAAGCCACTTGATGAGCGCAACGCCCACTCCCGCCAGGATTCCGTACACCAGCACAGGCCCGGCAATGATGAACATCTTCGCTCCCATGCCCAGAACATAGCCTTCGCGCTTGAAGTCCATGGCGGCGGCGGCTACAGTGTTGGCAAACCCGGTTATAGGGACCGCGGCCCCGGCTCCGGCGAACTCACCTATGTGGTGATATATGGATAGCCCCGTGAGAACCACGCCAATTAGGATCATCGTGGCGAGCGTGGGCCCGACCGCCTCGTCACCGGTCATGCCGGACGCAATGAAGGCGTTCATGACCGCCTGTCCTAGCGTGCATATGAGGCCGCCCACCACAAACGCCACCGCGATGTTCCGCGCCAGCTGTGGCCGCGGCACTATAGACGACGCCAGTTTCTGATACTTGGCCCTGTCGTCTGCCTTCTTCTTCATTGCTCCGGGGCTTGCCAATGTGGAAGTCACCCCCTGCGTCAGCTAGTATGCGACGCGCCGGGAGCTTTCATTCACCAGCCATGCTGCGCCTTAGCTCGCGGAGGGCAGCTTTTTCGATCCGGTGAGCCTGTGGCTGCGAGATCCCAAGAGCCTTCGCCACTTGGGCCTGCGTGCGTTCCTCGAAGAAGCGCATGACGATAACAGCCTGCGCGTCAGCGCCTAGACGGCTTAGCGCGTTTTTCAGCACGAGTGAATCACACACGCCTTCGTCAGGCATCGGCTCGCCTGGTATTGCATCAAGGAGCGACAGGCCATCCGACGCGATGTACGCGGGTTCATCGAGGGAGCGGATGGGCGCATCAGAGTCCATGGCGAAGGCGACATCGGCCGGAGAAACGCCAAGCCTTGCCGCTATCTGTGAAACGTTTGGATCGCAACCGAGTTCTGCAACCAGTGCGCCGTGCGCCTGCCGGCACCTCTGGCCGAGTTCGCGCACGGGTCGCGGTATGTGAAGTGGGCCTGAGCCTCTGAGATACGCCCGGATCTCGGAGATTATGAGGGGAACCGCGTAGGTCGTGAAAGCCGTCTGGCGCGTCGGGTCATAAGTGCGCATAGCTCGAACCAGGCCGACGCAGCCGGCCTGGTACAGATCCGCCAATTCCGCACGGCCTGCGAACCTCTTTGCGATATACATCGCAAGCCCGGCGTGCCTACGGATATCGGTATCGCTCAGTCCGTCCTCGGACGGCATCAGCGGTCACCTGGTACAAAGGACATTACCACCGTTGTGCCCTGCCCCGGTAACGACGCGACCTCCATCGATTCCGACAGTGCCTCCATGAGAGTAAAGCCCATGCCCATCCTCTGGGACGAACTGGTCACACCTGCGCGACGAGCTGCCTGGACATCCTCGATCCCAACGCCTTCGTCTTGCACTGACACGACAAGAGTCTGATCGGAGGCGGACAACTGCATCAGCACCCTGCCGGGGCGCTCCGGATATGCGTGGACTATGCAATTGGACACAGCCTCCGACACGGCCAGCTTGATGTCTTCAAGCTCCTCCAGCGTGAACCCGAGGCCAGCCGCCCAGCTGGCTGCGGCGACGCGCGCGAACCCCAGGTTCTCGGCTACTGACTCGAACTCCACACGTGCCCAGTTCATCTTGGATTCCATTTCCTGACCCCCTCCTGCGCCGACAAGGCACGCTCTAGTGATGCATAGACCGGCATCAACTCGGATACGCCGAGGAGATCGAGGGTTCGAGTCACCCGTGTGCTCGCGCCGGCAATGGCCAGGGTTGCGCCGCGAGAGACCAGGCGCCTGTGCCTTCCGAACACCATTCCAATACCCGAGCTATCGATGAAGCTGACTCTGTCCATCCTCAGGATCACGCGCCGAGCGCCGCGGTTGGCGTCGATCAGCGCATCGAGAGCCTGCGCCGCACGTTCGGCGCAGGTCAAGTCGAGCTCACCCTGGAGGTCAACGATGAGATCGGATCCGCGGAGCACCCAGTCGAACAATGACAATCCCCCGCCTCCATATGGATTGCGCCGCGAAACAGATTCTCCTTTGGCGGGGGGCTATCCTTCTTGCCACATCAATGCGGAGCAAACAGGAAGAGCGCCCTGACATACTCACGAGTGTGCCTTGAAACCAGCCTGAACCATGCAGCTTTGGGTACCGCCTGCGCCGCGACCACGTCAACTCGGGCCACCTCCACCCCATCGAGAAGCGCTACCATCCGGCCCACGGGCCGACCCTGTTCCACGGGGGCCGGGAGCTGCTGGGGCAGGGCGATCCTAGCTTCGATCTTTCCGCCCTCACCTCTCAGTGTGACCACACTCAGATCGCTAGCTGCTGACACATTCACCGATGTTTCGACACCTCGGACCACTCGCACGCGTCCGAGCTCCTGCCCTGCCTTGGCCAGCAAATGCGCCTCGCACATCTTAAAGCCGTAGTCAAGCAGAGTGGATGCTTCCGCGAACCGCACCGAACTGGTGGGGACGCCCAATACAACTCCGATGACTCGGACGTTGTTCCTGACCGCCGTGGCCGACAGGCAGTACTTGGCCCTGTCGGTGTAGCCGGTCTTCAATCCGTCGGCGCCAGGGTAGAACCGCACAAGGCGGTTGGTGTTGGTCAGCATGTTCTTGCCGTCCCGCACGTAGCCGATCCAGATCGTCAGCCACTCATGAATCTCAGGGTAGCGCAGGAGTTCCCTTGACATGATGGCCACATCGCGTGCGGACGACACGCAATCGTCATCGGTCCCGGATTCCGGCAGCCCGGTGGCGTTGACGAAACGAGTGTTGGTGCAGCCGAGGCCGCGGGCTCTTTCGTTCATCATCGCCACAAAGGCGGCCTCGCTTCCGGCCACGTGTTCGGCGAGGGCGACGGCGGCATCGTTGGCTGACTCAACCGCGACGGCCTTGAGCAAATCCGATACGGCCATCGACTCGCCCGGTTCCAGCCAGATCTGAGAACCGCCCATCGACGCCACATGCTCGGACGTGATCACGTTGTCACTTAGGCCTATGCGATGCGCTGCCAACGCTTCCATGACAAGCGCCAGGGTCATGATCTTAACCACGCTCGCTATAGGCCGGGGGGTGTCGGCGTTCTTCTCCCAGAGAACCCGGCCAGTAGTGGCCTCCATGAGAATAGCTGACGGCGCGGTCACCTTCTTGGCGAGTTCGGCTGCTGCGGCTGCCGCGAGCGAACCAGCTGCCTCGGTCGACGCCCAGGCTGACGGGGCCAGTAAGGAGCAGCTCAATACGGCGCAGGCCAGCACGGCACGGGCCCACCGGGTTGGCGCGGGCATGGCAGGTTTGTACGACAAGGGGCATGCCTCCCTTCGTCTCTTGTTTCAAGAGAGCATATTCCGTGGCATGCCCGGTTATACAGGATGAGTTCGTCTCTACGCCTCGATGGCTTCGTAGATTAGGGGCGGCGCTTGACACGGAGCGTCGGAGTAGGCAAAGGCTTGCGTCGCTTGGATCATCCCTTCATCCAGTCGCGATTGAGTGCCGGCAAAGAGCTCAGCCACGGGTTGGCCGGCCTCTACCCTGTCGCCCACAGATACTAGGACGCGTAGCCCGCAACCGAGATCAACCGAGTCCGTCTTTCGCTGCCTGCCCGCGCCCATGGCCGCCGCCGCGCGGCCAAGCGTAAGGGCGTCTGCCCGACATACATAGCCGTCCTTCGGGGCGCGGATCCGGGCCGACAGGGGCGCAATTTCAATGCGGTCGGGATCGTCTATGCGTGACACATCGCCGCCCTGAGCCTCCACCATCTCTTTCAGCTTGGCAAGCGCGCTTCCCGATTCCACGAGGCGACGGAGGGTTGCGCGGGCTCGGTTGACATCGTCGCACGCCTCCCCCAGCACGACCATGCGCGCGCCCAGTTCGAAGCAGAGCTCAAGGAGGCGACCTTCGCCGCGGCCAGATAGAATGTGAATGGCTTCGATAACTTCCAGCGAATTGCCTACTGCCTGCCCCAGGGGTTGGTTCATGTCAGTGATCAAGGCCGACATCCTCCGTCCGGCCATGCGGCCTATGGCCACCATGGCCCGGGCGAGCTCGCGCGCGCTGTCCAGCTCGTGCATGAATGCTCCGCTTCCGACTTTGACATCCAAGACTATGGCATCTGCGCCGGTGGCCAGCTTCTTGCTGATTATGCTCGAGGCAATCAAAGGGATGCTCTCTACCGTCGCTGTTACGTCGCGCAGAGCATAGAGGCGCTTGTCGGCCGGCGCCACGTCCTCCGTCTGCCCCACCACAGCCAGGCCTATCCGGTTCACCTGCTCGACGAATTCTCTTTCCGAAAGCGAGACCCGAAAGCCGGGGATGGACTCCAGCTTGTCGAGGGTTCCCCCTGTGTGCCCCAGGCCGCGGCCGGACATCTTCGCCACAGGCACTCCCGCCGCGGCCACCATGGGCGCAAGCACCAGGGTGGTGGTGTCGCCTACCCCTCCCGTGCTGTGTTTATCTACTTTCACGCCGCGGATGGCCGAGAGGTCAACCCGGCGCCCGGAGTCGGCCATGGCCAGAGTGAGCGCCGTGGTCTCCTCAGGCGTCATGCCCTGAAAGAACACGGCCATGCAGAATGCCGAGATCTGGTAATCAGGCACGTCTCCCAGAAGCATGCCCTGGATCATGTAGCGTATCTCCTCGGCCGAAAGCACGCGTCCGTCGCGTTTCTTCATGATTATGTCAGGGGCTCTCAATCCAACTCCTCCTCCCCCGTCGAGTGTTTCTACAGTACGTGCCGCAAGAAGCTCTCGCCTGCCAGGCTCCACGGTATCCCCAGAAACTCGGCTATCGTAGCTCCCAGATCCGCAAAGGTGGACCTCACCCCGATGGGCCGCCCGGAGCGCCCCGCCCGGGCAGCCCGCGGACACATGGCCAGGACCGGAACGTACTCCCTGCTATGATCGGTGCCGGGCGTAGTGGGGTCGTTGCCGTGGTCTGCACACATGACCAGGAGATCATCATTCGTGAGCCGCTGCAGAAGTTCCGGAAGGCGTCGGTCCACATGCTCGAGGCCCCGCGCGAAGCCTTCCACATCGTTGCGGTGGCCCCACTTCATGTCGAAATCGATCAAGTTGGCGAAAATCAGCCCTGGCCGATTCTCGTCGAGAAAACTGAGAATAGCGTCAAACACCCCATCATTGCCTGCCACATGTTTCGACAAAGTGATGCCCTGCGCAGCGAAGATGTCATCTACCTTGCCGCAGCCCATCACGTCCAGCCCTGCGTCAGCCACCAGGTCCAGCAGAGTGGGCCCAGGCGGCGAAAGCGAGAAGTCGCGCCGCCTGATGGTCCTGGTAAAATGGCCCGGGCTGCCCTCGAACGGACGAGCAATTACCCTGCCCACTGCGTGAGGCCCTGTGAGGATCGCGCGGGCGGCCCGGCACATGTCGTAGAGCTCGTCTGGGGCGATGATATTTTCGTGGGCGGCGATCTGGAACACGGAATCGGCTGATGTATACACAATCGGACTTCCCGTGGCCATGTGCTCCTCGCCCAATTCTTTGATGATCGCGGTGCCTGATGCGGGCCGGTTGCCCAGAATCCGGCGGCCTATCGACGCCTCGAAGGCCGCTATAATCTCAGGAGGAAAGCCGGCCGGATACGTCGGAAACGGGTGCACAAGCTGGATTCCGGCGATTTCCCAGTGGCCCGTGGTAGTGTCCTTGCCCGGCGAGGCCTGAGCCATTCGCCCGTATGAAGCGACGGGTGAGTCGCATGCGCCTACCCCCGCGAGCTCAAAGCCGGCGTCGGCCACCAGGTTGCCCAGGCCCAGCCGCCCGAAGTTGGGCAGGCTCAGCCCGCCGGCGGCCCTGGCAACGTTGACCAGCGTATTGCTGCCTTGATCGCCGTACGCGGCTGCATCCGGCAGTTCGCCTACTCCCACTCCGTCGAGCACTACCAAGATTGCTCTCATTGCTGTCTCCCCTTCTCACGCTCTGGGATGGTGCTTCTCGTAAACCTCTCTGAGCCTCGTTTGAGTCAGGTGTGTATAGATTTGCGTCGTCCGGATATCGGCATGCCCCAGCATTTCCTGGACAGATCGGAGGTCGGCGCCGTGTTCAAGCAGATGCGTGGCAAATGAGTGCCGGAGTGTATGCGGAGTAATGCGCGCCGAAATCCCCGCTTCCATTGCTCTGCGCTTTATCATCTTCCAGAAAGCCTGGCGAGTCATCCCGGCCCCGCGGTTAGTTATGAACAGGCTATCGTCATCGGTGGCGGGAGCGAGCTCACGGCGGCCCAGCGCCAGGTAGCGCTGGATAGCCCGAACGGCGGTTTGCCCCACTGGCACAATGCGCTCTCGATCGCCCTTGCCTATGCAGCGCACGTAGCCCACGTCTAGGTCGATGTCGCGGGTCGACAGCGAAACCAGCTCCGAAACGCGCAGGCCCGAAGCGTAAAGCAGTTCCATCATGGCACGATCGCGTAGAGAATGAGGTTCGTCGCCTGACGGTGCAGCAAGCAATCTGTCGACTTCCTCGCTCGTTAGTACTCTGGGCAATCGCTGTGCCTGCCTGGGAGTATCCAGATTGGCGGTGGGATCGCGCGTAATGTGCCCTTCTCGAAGAAGGAATCGGTAGAAACCGCGCAGTGCGGAGAGTCGCCTTGAAGCAGACGCCGCTGACGCGCCCGACTCCATGCCATGGGCGATGAACGCGGCGACCAGCGACTGCCCGGCACGGGTCGCATCTTCCTCGCACGGCTCGTCCTCCCCCCGATTGAGCCTGGCGGCAAACAAGGCAAACTGGCTAAGGTCCCTGGCGTAGGCCTCGAGAGTGTTCTCCGAAAGACCTCGCTCGACCGCGAGATACGATATGTACTCCTCAATACAGCTCAGCAACGGGGGAAAACCTCCAACTGCGCAGTTGTCGTGCGCGGGGGCGGACCACGCGCATTGCCGCTAACGTACTAACATTCGCCGCGCGACTGCGCCCTCCTGCCGCCGACTGGGTCATCCGAACCTGGCAGCCAATATGAGGAAGGCGGGCGACACGTAAACTTGTACAAACGCGGCGAACACCAGCGCGACGGCTGACAGGATAAGAGACGCGACCGAGCCCATCAAGGCGCGCGTAACGTCCGCATCGATTCCAAGCAGGCTCTTCTTCACCACTGACCATGCAAAGCCCATTGAAGTCGCGCACGCCGCAAGGAGCGCCGGCACGGCCACCAGGTTATGCGGCAGTACAGAGGATAGCGCCAACACAGCGCCGGCGCCGCCCATCTGCCTCACGAAAAAAGCAACAGTGAACCCTATGGAGAAACCTCGGATGAACAGGATCAGGAGGGCCCCGGTAAAGCCCAGCACACTGAGGCCCGCGAGCCACACGAAGGCTACTGAGCATAGGTTCGCATTGACACTCGCGCGCATGGCGCTGCCGTGCGATCCGGGAGCGACGCGGCGCAGATCCGAAAGGCCCGATTCTAGGTATGAGAAGACAGCCGCGCTATCCTCTCGCATTGCTGACGCGTACACCGCGCCGGTACACACTCCGGCTACGAGCATGACAAATGCCAACGCATAACATGGCGCGTTGGCTCTGATGTGACCGAATGCACGCTTCTCAGGGTGTTGCTTCCTGCCCATGTGGGACACCCCCGCAGGCCATCCCTATGCGCCCAGCGGCCCCGATATTCTCGGGTCAATCCGCGAGTGTCCGTCCGTAGGTCCCTCCTCCTCCCTCCTGAATCGTGAGCCTCCCCTCGCGGGCGGCCATTATTCGATCTGCAATACGTTCGCCCGCCACCTCTGCTAGCTGATCGCGGGTCGCGTGATGGAGAACTGCCATTTCCGATCCGAAAGCCTGAATCAGACGGGCGATTCGGGCCCGCCCGACGCCCGGCACGAACTGCAAGGGCGCCTGGTGCAGGTAGGGAGGACGGTGGGCCGGACTTTTGGCCTCAGCAGAATCGGCGATCTCGTCAACCCGGTCCGACACGCCGCGCACCACGTGGGAGGCACCGCATTCCGGGCATCCCACCGCCGCGTCCGGCGCGTGGAAGCGCGCTCCACACACTTGGCACGCGCTCAGGTAGTACTTGCCTAGTCTGGGGTCGAGCCCGTAGTTGGCGACCACGCGTCGCCCGTCGATTCGAGCGAGAGCCAGCGATACCTCGGCGAAAGACGGCGATTCCAGTCGCATCACGTTGTATTCCCGCCCCATCCGCCCAAGCGAGTGAGCGTCGGAGTTGGACAGGAACGTGTAGCTCGCGAGTTCAGCAATTCGGTCGGCCATGCCCGTATCTGCAGACAACCCCAGTTCCACCGCTGTTACGAGGCGACGGGCCTCTCCGCCGAATACGTCGGCGATCCGCCGGGCGCACGTTCCGTAGAGGCTCTTGTGAGGGGTGAAAGCATGGGCTACCACGAACAATCCGCCCATGTCGGTCACGAGTTGCGCCAACTGCTCAGGCGCGAGGCGAGTCTTCTGAGTGCTCAGGTCGATATTGGTCGTGTGCCGGCTGAGCTCTCTGGACGCCTCGCGCACCTGGGGCAGTGTAGCGAAGTATGCCACATAGTGCGCGCTCGGGCCTTCGCCCGCCCGGCACGAAGCTTCGATTTCGACGCCGGGGATGATCACTGTCCTCCCCTTGTATCGCATACCGCCGCCCGGCGCCTCTTCCATCGCGCCCGATTGGGAAAGAAGATCTATATCGCTCAGTACACGCCTGGAAGCGCAGTCTACAACGCCTATGACGTCGATTCCCTTGCGCTCGGCGGCCTCGCGTGCGATATTCTCAAGTGTAAGGTCACGCGCGCCGGACACCTTGACCGGCCGCCCGCGGGAGTCTCGCCCAATGTGCACATGTAGGTCCACGAAATACTCCTTCATCAGGCGCCTATCCTTTCCGTCAGTCACCTTGGGCCAGGCCGCGCGTCCATGCCAGATGCAACAGAGCAGCCAGGGTCTTCGCATCCTCTATCTCGCCGGACTTGATCATCCCGGGGATCCGCGATAGCGGAACCAACTCGACCTGCAGATATTCGTCGTCGTCAGGGTGCGGGTCGCCGTCGGGTTCCACTAGAGCCTGGTACAAGTGCATATACTCAGTGGCGAACCCCACAGCCAGGTAGAAGCCGGCGGTCTTCGTCAGCTCGAGCGCCCTGTAGCCTGTCTCCTCACTTAGCTCGCGTAGGGCGGCGTCCTCCGGTGATTCACCCGCGTCTATTCTACCCGCGGGTATCTCGAGCAACTCCACGCCTCCGGCATGCCTGTACTGGCGCACCATGACCAGATTGCCGCCGGGCGTAACGGGCGCTATCCCCACCGAATCGCGAGTTGCGACTACCTCGCGGCCGGCTAGCCCACCGCCTGGAAGCACAACCGTGTCAACATTGAGAGTGACTATCTTCCCGCAATACACCTGTCTGCGTTCCACCAGTTTTTCACGAAACACCGACACCACTCGCTCACCTTACTCCTTCTCACTCATGACCATCGTTCTTGCGTAATCCCCTGCCGCTACGCATGTGAGGAAAAACTCGGGCTCCTCGCCCGGGCCCCTTCCCATAGTGGAAAGCTCCAGCTGCTCCGCGACAGCCCGCTCCAGGCCCTCGCGCCCGGGCGCATACGCCAGGCAATGCCCGCCGCGACTGGCGGCGTCGGCCAACCGGGTGCGCGCCCCTTTGGCGAACTCCGGTTCCATGTCCGACGCCATCACACACGTCACAGGCGTGCAGCACACGTCGCGCAGCACCGTCAGGGTGTGATGGCTGACCACCTGATGACGAGGCCGTGGATCTAGCCTGGAGAGGCGAGGAACAATGATGGGCCGCCCGCCCATCCTGTTCGCTGCGTCTGCGATCCATCCTTGTTCGATGCCGGAGAATCCGTAGCGAGTGCCTGTGCCTACGATTCCCGGGCCCATTGCGACCACAGCGGCGTCGCACTGGGCTACTGCCTTGGCCGCGACTAACGCCGAGTGCACGTTGACGGCTTCCAGATCGCCTCCGAAGGCGTGCCCGGCAGTTATGGTCGCATCGACGAATCCCGAGGCTTTCAGCTGACGCACTGTTCGGCTCATGGCTATGGGCAGCGCTGCGCCGTCTGTCATGATATAGGCGACCTTGCCTGCGAACCCGCACACTGCAGGCGCGACCATGGAGTGGAGTTCGCATATGATCACAGGCATGCCGGCGAGCCCTGTGAAGGCGTCAATGGCAGCGCGGTTCGCGGGGTCTTCCTCGAAACTCCCCGTGCACGCCTGCATCGGGGAGTATCTCATCTTCATGATGTGGCCGCGCATCCGGCCGCTCTGGCGCGTGCGCGGGAGCGCCCAGATTACGAAATGACGCCCGCCGCTCCCGAGCTTAAGATCAACGGCTGTGGTGTTGACAATCACTTCCTCTCCGGGCTGGACAGATCCGGTCAGCGGCGGGTAGCACACAGCTGCACACTCCCCGCCGCCGTCCATGTCCACTACGAGTTCCTGAATGTCAGGGTTCTCCTGCAAAACGCGGACCACCCTGGCGAGCCTGGCATTGATCATCGATTCAGCCTCCCCGGAGTATTCTGCCCCGGCAAGGCCCCATACTCCGACCGCGCTACGGCTTCACCATGGATGCGCCCCGCGCGAGGGCTTTCAGGTTGAGAGGTATCAGGTCATGCCTACGTTCCGGCAGAACCTCCTTGAGGCATTCCGCCACCGATTCATACGCAACTACGCCCGTGGCGGCCAAATACGCGCCCAGCACACACATGTTGGCAACTCGGTCAGACCCGACTTCGCGGGCCATCTCCACGGCAGGAACAGCGATGATACGGATATCGGTCCGCTCGGGCTCTCGATCGATGAGGGAGCTGTTATGGATGAGCAATCCGCCCGGCCTCACGGCCTGCTCGAACCTGTCGAGCGACGGCCTGTTCATCACGATCAAGGTCATGGGCTCAGTGACTATTGGCGATCCTATGCTGTCGGTGGATATCACAACAGAGCAGTTGGCTGTGCCCCCCCGCATCTCCGGCCCATATGACGGCATCCACGAGACGTTTTTGGCCTCGCGCATGCCCGCATACGAGAGAAGTTGGCCCATGAGCATCACTCCCTGGCCGCCGAATCCTGCAATGATCAGCTCCTCAACCATTGCTAGCCCCTCCTTCCGGAGTACGGAACTCGCCCAGGGGGTAGTATGGAATCATATTCTTCTCCAGCCACTCCATGGCCTCGATTGGCGCCATCCCCCAGTTGGTCGGGCAAGTGGATAGGCACTCCACCAGCGAAAACCCCGCTCCCGAAAGTTGTGTGTCGAAGGCCTTTCGAATGGCCTTCTTGGCGCGCGCCACGTTCGCCGGCGACGATAGGGACACACGGGCAACGTAGGCGGCTCCGGGTATCGTAGCCAGCATCTCGGCGATGCGGATGGGACTGCCGGCGTGCCCCAGCTCCCGGCCTGCCGGAGACGTAGTTGTCTTCTGCCCCACCAGAGTAGTGGGCGCCATCTGCCCCCCGGTCATGCCGTAGACGGCGTTGTTGATGAAGATGACGCTTATGCGCTCGCCCCTCATGGCGGCGTGGATGATTTCTGCCGCGCCAATCGAGGCGAGGTCTCCGTCGCCCTGGTAGGTAAAGACTACGGCGTCCGGCACGACTCGCCTGATGCCGGTGGCCACGGCGGGCGCCCTTCCGTGGGCAGCTTGTTGAAAGTCGCAGTCGAAGTAGTCATAGGCGAAGACGGCGCATCCTACCGGAGCGACGCCTATGGCTCGGTCGCGTACGCCCAGTTCGTCGATGGTCTCCGCAACTAGCTTGTGGGCAATACCATGAGTGCAGCCGGGGCAGTAATGTGTCGCCTGGGGCTGCAGAGATTTCGGAACAGCGTATACCTGCTTCACTTTCCCACCTCCGCCATAGCGATCTTGCGCGCCTCTTCCGCTATTGCCGAGGCCGTGGGCACGATTCCGCCCGTGGTCCCGTAGAAATGGACGGGCGCGGCCCCGCAAACAGCAAGCCTAACGTCCTCGACCATCTGCCCCAAGCTCATTTCCACAGTGAGGAGCGCACGCGCCGTGCGAGCCACATCAGCGATGGCCTGGTACGGAAATGGCGACACCGTAATCGGCCTCACCAGGCCGACACGGACGCCTGCGGCACGCGCCCTATCCATGGCCGACCTGCACACCCTGGAGGTAGTGCCGTACGCAACCAGGACGACATCGGCGTCGTCAGTGTTGACAGCCTCATACCGCACCTCCGCTGCCTTGGCCTGCTCGAATCTGGCCTGGAGCTTCAGGTTGTGCTGGAAAAGTTCGTCCGGCTTTAGGTAGATCGAGTTGATCAGCCTGGGGGCCCGTCCGTCGCGCGCCCCGGTAGTGGCCCAGCCAGCGGAGGCGGCATCGGTAGGGCGAGGATCGGGAAGTACCACAGGTTCCATCATTTGCCCCAGAACTGCGTCGCCCAGTATCATCACGGGCATCCTGTATCGCTCAGCCACGTCGAATGCCTGCATGGTCAGGTCCACCATCTCCTGCACCGATGAAGGCGTGTACACGATACAGTGGTAGTCGCCATGCCCGCCGCCCTTGACGGCCTGGAAGTAATCGCTTTGAGCAGCCTGAATTCCGCCGAGCCCCGGTCCGCCCCGGACCATGTTCACAATGAGGCATGGAAGCTCAGCGCCGGCGATGTAGGATATCCCTTCCTGCTTGAGGCTGATTCCGGGGCTCGACGAAGACGTCATCACACGCCCGCCGGCGCCCGCGGCGCCGTACACCATGTTGATCGCCGCAATTTCGCTCTCCGCCTGAAGGAACACGCCGCCCACCTCGGGAAGCCTCCGCGACATATACTCCGGAATCTCGTTTTGCGGAGTAATCGGATACCCGAAGAAGAAGCGGCACCCGGCCCTGACAGCAGCCTCTGCAACAGCCTCGTTTCCCTTGAACAGCTTACGTTCTGCCATGCGTACTGCCCTCCTCAGGGTTTGAATACTTCGATAGCCGCGTCGGGGCACATCCTGCCGCATATGCCACAGGAGATACAATTGCCCTCGTCAGCGAGATATGCCGGGTGATACCCTTTGGCGTTAATCCTGTCGGCCATCTGGATCACCTTCTTGGGGCAGAAGTGCACACATATGCTGCAGCCTTTGCACTTCGCCTCGTCGAAAACCACTTTGCTCATTATGGACGGGCCGCCTCCTCCTGCTTTATTCTGAATGCGACTTCGGACCGGTCTTTCGCGGACACATGCGCTTTGCTCGCTCGACGCC
This sequence comes from Bacillota bacterium, assembly GCA_019136685.1. Taxonomy (GTDB): domain Bacteria; phylum Bacillota; class DTU025; order DTU025; family DTU025; genus UBA5389. The sequence goes on from JAGVTS010000089.1 coordinate 53,840, forward strand.
GGCCAGAGCCCGCATGGCGGACTGCGCCAGGGCCTGCATCTCTTCCTCGCCCGGGTACACGAGCACCTTGGCGATGAACTGTATGCGGTTCGCGATCAACTCCACCAGCATAGTGGAATTGGCAGCGCCGCCGGCGATGACAATGGCATCCACTTCCCCGGACATGGCGCATGCAACTCGGCCTATCTCCTTGGCCACCTGGTATGCCATCCCCTCATAGCAGAGCCTGGCGTACTCATCGCCTCCAGCGATCCGCTTCTCCACATCGAGCAATGAGTTTGTGCCGAGATAGGCGACCAGCCCGCCCTGGCCTGTGATCTTCTTCCGGATTTCTCGTTCAGTATAGGAGCCGCTGAAACAGAGCTTCACTACGGCGGTGTTGGGAAGGCTGCCTGAGCGTTCGGGCGCATACGGTCCTTCACCGTCGAGGGCGTTGCTCACTTCGACTACTCGGCCCGCGCGGTGCCCGCCCACGCTGATTCCGCCCCCAAGGTGCACTACGATCAGATTACACTCGTGGTACTCGCGCCCAAGCGCCCCAGCGGCACGCCTAGCTACGGCCTTCTGGTTGAGCGCGTGGAAAACGCTTCTGCGCTCGATTTCCGGCAACCCCGTGATGCGTGCGATATCGTCGAGCTCGTCGGTGGTAACCGGATCCGCGATGTAGGCAGGAATCCCGGCGGTTTGGGCAATATCCCTCGCAATGAGCCCCCCTAAGCTGGACGCATGGTTCCACCCATACTCGTACAATGCCTCGACCAGCACATCATCAACGATATAGATTCCGCCTTCAACTGGAGGCAGGACCCCGCCCCGCCCAATGACCGCGGACAGCCGTTCGATGGCGAACGAGTGGTCGGCCAGGAACTGGTACACAGCCTCCTTGCGCATATCGAACTGGTCGAAGATTCTTGGAAATGCGGCGATGGCGGCAGCGTCAAGCCGCAATGTATCGGACGCTTGGATCTGCTCGCCTCGGAAAATGGCGACCTTTGTGGATGTGGACCCGGGGTTAACCACGAGCAGTGTCGGGTCGTGCACCTCGGCCACCCCCCGCTACTCTGACGTCACTATCGCCACAGCCAGCGAAAGTAGCCTGGCTTGGGGCGAATCAGACCTCGATGTAAGCACTATGGGGGCTCGGGCGCCCGCTACCACGGCCGCGGACTCGATGTCGCCGAAGTAGATCATGGTTTTGTAAATGGCGTTGCCTGCGGCTATATCAGGCGCCAGGATAATGTCGGCCTGCCCGGCTACGGGCCCTCCTACACCCTTATGCCGTGCGGATTCCATGGAAACCGCATTGTCGAGCCCGAGCGGACCGTCGACGATGCATCCCTTGATCTGCCGCCTGTCGTTCATCTTCGCCAAGGTCGCCGCTTCTATGGTCTCCGGCATACTCGGGTTCACTACCTCTACTGCGGCTACGCAGGCCACCTTGGGCGTGTCGTTTCCCAGCTTGTGCGCCACCTGCACGGCGTTCTCAATAATCTGCACCTTTTCCTCCAGAGTGGGGGCGACCATCATGCCGCCGTCAGTCAGGTAGAAGAACCTGTCGTAGCGCGGAGACTTGAATATGGCCACATGGCTGAGAAGCTTGCCCGTGCGCAGGCCGACTTCGCGGTCGAGCACAGCTCTGAGAAAATCTGCCGTGGGCACGAGCCCCTTCATGAGTATGCCAGCTTTCCCCGAGCTCACCAGGCCGACGGCTAGGCGCGCCGCCCTCGGAGCATCGGGTTCGTCTATGACGACTACTCTGGATAGATCCAGGCCGACGTCGGAGGCCAACTCCGTGATCCGGCCGGCATCTCCCACCAGGGTGAACTCGCCCATCCCGATTTCGGCGGCCATCCTCACTGCCTCGAGCACCTCACGGTCCTGTGCTGCACAAACGGCCACTCGTGCTGACGCATGTTCCTTCGCACGCGCCACAACCTGATCAAAGGATGTCAGCATAATACCTACCTCCTCAGGTCTAGTCTTCTTGGTCGTACTCTGTGCCAAGGTAGCTTCCGGCCTCATGGCGCAGAAACCGCGGTGTATTCCTGCGCTTCCTCCTGACCCGCAAGAACTCGCATGGCGCCCCAGGCCAGCGCCTCCATTTCGGTCTCGCCGGGGAATACCATGATCGGCGCTATGAACGAGCATCGGGCCGACACGTCATCGACCAGCCTGCCCCAGGCGGCTAGCCCGCCGGTGAGCGCAATGGCATCGACCTTCCCCGACAACACCGTAGCCATCGCCCCGATCTCTTTGGCGATTTGATACGCCATAGCCTGCGCGATCTGGAGCGCATGCAAGTCGCCTGCCTGGATCATTCTTTCCACGTCGCGCGCGTCGGCAGTTCCTAGGTGGGCCATGAGCCCCGCCTGCCGAGTGATCTTGTTGATCAGTTCGCGCTGCGTATACCGGCCCGAGAAGCAAAGCGACACTAGGTCGGCCATGGGCAGCGTTCCGGCGCGCTCGGGCGAAAATGGCCCCTCGTCGTCGGCCCCGTTCGCATCCACCATCAATCCGGCCTTGACAGGGCATACCGATATGCCGCTGCCCAGGTGAGCCACGATCACGTTGATATCGCCCAGAGCACGCCCGAGCTTCTCGGCGACCTTCCGGGCTGTGCTTCGGATTGACAGCGCATGCAACCGTGAGCTCCGAGGCGCCTCTGGAAGACCCGACAGCCTGGCCAGCGGCTCGAACTCATCAACGGTGATGGGATCCACGAAGTATGCGGGCACTCCGAGCGACTCGGCAATGGCGTAGGCTATCGGAGGCGACAAATTGGCTGCATGCTCGGTGGCGGGCCTGTTGAGCAGGTCGTTCAGCATGGCCTGGCTGATCGCGTATACTCCGCCCCGCATTGGCGCCGGTGCTCCGCCCCGCGATACCACGGCATCAAGGCTGCCTGCGTCCAGGCCGGCGCCTTGCAGCCTGGCCAGGACGACCGCTTTCCTGTATTCCAGTTGGTCAGGAACCTGAGGAAACTGCGAAAGCTCTTCGGCGGGATGGTGCACGTTCTCCGAGTAGACTGGCTCACGGCCGTGGAAGATAGCGATCTTAGTGGAGGTGGAGCCGGTGTTGATCACGAGCACCCGACCCAAGGTGTTCACCGCCTTCCCATTTCGTGAGTTCGTACACATTGATGTATATTCTACTTCGAAAGAAGAGTCCCTTCCAGAATGAAAAAGAGCCGGAGCTGCTCCGGCTATGTTGGTAAGGTGCGTCGTCTTGTGGAGTCTACCTGCGCCGTCGGTCGCCTCCGCCATCTCGCCTGGGCCCGGCGCCTCCTCGTTGAAAGCCTGGACGCGGCGGCCTGGGACCCCGATCGAACGGCTGCTCCACAAAACCTTCGGGCTTGGGCAGCAGTTCCCTACGGGACAGGTTGATCCGGCCCTGGCTATCAATCTCCGTAACTTTGACCGTTACCTCATCGCCTACGTTCACCACATCCTCCACAGCTGCAACACGTTCGTAAGCAAGCTGAGAGATGTGCACCAGGCCTTCCTTGCCCGGAAGAATCTCCACGAAAGCGCCGAACGGCATGAGGCGGGTAACTTTGCCGGTGTAAACCTCTCCCGGCTCGGGATCGTGCACCAGCTCATTGATCATGGCCAGGGCGCGTTTAGCATCTTCCTCGTCGACTGACGCTATGAACACGCGGCCATCGTCTTCAATGTCGATTTTGGTGTTGGTCAGCTCGATGATCTTGCGTATCATCTTGCCCCCGGGCCCGATCACATCGCGGATCTTGTCTGGGTCGATGCTGATCGTAAGCATCCTGGGCGCGTAGGGCGATAGCTCAGCCCTGGGCTCCGGCAAGGTCTCCAGCATCTTTCCAAGGATGAACATCCTGCCCCGATGAGCCTGCTCTAGCGCCGATTGGAGTATGTTGCGGGAAATGCCCCGGACCTTCATGTCCATCTGTATCGCGGTTACGCCGTCGCGTGTGCCCGCCACCTTGAAGTCCATGTCGCCGAGATGGTCTTCCATGCCCTGGATGTCGGTGAGGATGGCGAACTTGTCTTCATACTTGACCAGCCCCATAGCCACTCCCGCCACTGGCTTTTTAATGGGCACGCCCGCGTCCATTAGCGAAAGGGTGCTGCCGCAGATGGATGCCTGGCTACTCGAGCCGTTGGATTCGACGACCTCCGACACTAGCCTAATCGTATAGGGAAACTCCACTTCAGAGGGGATAACGGGCAGAAGAGCGCGTTCGGCCAGCGCACCGTGGCCGATCTCGCGTCTCCCCGGGCCGCGGATGGGACGCACCTCGCCGACGCTGTAGGGCGGGAAGTTGTAATGGTGTATGTAGCGTTTGGACTCTTCCAGGCCCAGATCGTCAATGATTTGCATTTCGCCGACAGCGCCCAGGGTGCACGACGTGATCACCTGGGTCTGCCCGCGTCGGAACATCGCTGACCCGTGCACGCGAGGCAGCAGGCTTACGTCGCACCCTATCGGACGTATTTCGTCCAGCGCCCGGCCGTCAGGCCGAGTATGCTCGACTGCGATCATCTTGCGCACTATCTGTTTGAGCATGTTGTCCAGCGCCACGTCTATGCCCTTATGAGGAGTGTCTTCACCCATTTCCTCCTCGAAATGCGCTATGGTCTCCTGCCGGACAGCGCTGGTCAGTTCCTCGCGGGCCACCTTGTCGGGGTTCCGCACGGCCTCATCCATCCGTGCATGCGCGAACGCTTCGACCTTCGCAGCAAGCTCTGGGTCGGGCTCGAACACCTTGAACTCCCGTTTGGGAACACCCACC
>JAGVTS010000140.1 GCA_019136685.1 Bacillota bacterium
ACCACAGGTTGAAACTTGGCAGGCCTGGGTGGCTTGCATTTGGCGGCCGGGTTCTCGTCAATGAGACCTTCCGCTGCCGCCTGCTGGAGAGCGGCGCGGAGCACGCGATGGTAGCCATGAATGGTGGAGTCCGAGACCGGTTCCGTTCGGTGCCCTGCTTCGTGCCCCCGAGTCGCTCATCTTTCATGTTGCGGCACATCATCAGGATGTGCGACGCCGTGAGGCGCGTCAAGCGGAGCAATTCCAGCGCCGGGTTTAGGCAGCAGGCGCATCTACATCTCGTAGTTCTGGTACGTTTTCGGACGCTTGAACGGCCCGATGTAGTCGTGCAGCCACCGGTCAAGGAATTCGGCCACCGTGGGGTTGTCAGCCATTGTGGCTCCGCGACTGCACTTGACCTTCGGCTTGGCATCAGCCAGGCGTGCTTCGTCTTCAGTTCCGTGTACCGTCACGGTTCCGTACTGGCGCTCGCCGTCGATGAACCCTATGTGTACACGTACCTGATACCTATCGGGGCCCCGTCGCCGAATGGCCATGGGGCTTACCTCTCTCTCCAAACAGATTCTCTGATCCAGTCCCTCAGCGTTGGTTCGCCGCCACTCTGCATGTGTAGACGCGCACCTAGAAGCTGTGTTTGCCTGTACGGCGGATACATATGCTGATGTCGCATAGGTCTGGCATCGAATACTGCTTGTCCGAGCATGACTGCGGTGGTTTTGGGATCTAGGCGGAATCTCAAGGCGAGAACCTGCGCTCCGCGTGTGTTTGGGCGTCCCACTATCTCCGTAGCCCAAGCGATAATGTCCCTTTTCCGTGCCGACACTTCCTCCCGAATATCCGCCCAGAGAACTTCGTCTTGGCGTGTGCGATCCCCGCCAAGCATTGCCAGCAGATCCACGGCCATGAACTCAGCTATCGCTACTTCTGCGCATCTTCCGGGTGATGCCGGAGAGGGCAAACCGCCACTGCCATCGAGAACCACGTTTATCCAGAGCTGTTCATCATCTGTGCATGACATACGGAATCTCCTTCCATATTAAGACATTGTACAGCCGTGCTGGATATGGTACACTTGCTCCGGTAAGCGCCACAACGCTATGTAGGTGAGGAACATGGCCTCCAAGGTAGACACTGGCATCTCTGACGCGCAATACCTTGTGCCGAGCGCAGACATCCGGCTCACGGTCGATGAACTATGGACAGCACGACAACGACAGATGCACTCTCTGCACTATGCGGTGTCGTATCGCGCATCGTTCAAGCCAGAGCTCCCCGACTTCTTCATAAGGCGGTACACTTCGCCCGGAGACGTCGTTCTAGATCCGTTCCTTGGACGCGGTACTACCGTTCTGCAGGCCAATCTGCTCGGTCGAGCAGGATGGGGCAATGATGTCAACCCGCTTTCGGTTCTGATTACCCATGCAAAGACACATCCCGTGAGCATAGACAAGATCCAGAGCCGGCTGGATGGGATGAATCTCGGCGCCAATGTCGACATGAGCAACTACGCTACGTTTTGTCCGTTCTATCATGAGGACACTTACCGCGAACTACTGAACCTGCGATCATCGGTCGGTGCCCAGGCCACCGACGTGGATCGGTTTATTGAGATGGTTGCGATATCGCGTCTTCACGGACACTCGAAAGGGTTCTTCTCCACGTACTCCTTTCCGCAGATCTCGGTGAGCCCGCAGGCACAAGAACGGATAAACCGTAGCAGGAGAAACACTCCAGATTATCGCGCAGTCAAACCCCGGATACTCGCCAAGGCCAGGAAAATCCTCCAGGACGGCCAGATCGATGCTATACGTAAAGCAAGCGCCTCGAATCTGCTGACGTGCGACGACGTGAGAAACATGGACAGCATCCCGAGTGGTGTCGCCAAGCTGATCGTGACCTCTCCTCCTTTCCTCGATAAGGCCGACTACCTGCAGGACAATTGGCTCGAACTATGGTTTGCAGGCATAGATTCGATGTCGTTTTCTCAAGACATGATCCGCACGCCTAACTTGGAGACATGGAAAACGTTTATGAATAGAGCAATGCTCGAGATGAACCGGACCCTGGTTTCCAACGGCACATGCGTGATAGAGGTCGGAGATGTGTCTTCTAGAGGAGAGACCGTCAACCTCGACGAGGTTATCGTTGCCTTAGCTCTTGAGCTTGATCGCTCTCATCCCGAGTTCGCTCTGGTTCCCGAGGAAATCCTGATTAACCAGCAGGAGTTCACCAAACTGGCCAACTGTTTTGGAGTCGACAACAACGCGAAAGGGACAAACACTAATCGCATGGTCGTCCTGAGGAAGCGCTGATTCGCCTGTACTGACTAGTCGCATGTTCGCAGGATAGATTCGGATTGTACCAGAGCTCGGTTTCCCGCATTGAACTCCGCCTTGAAGTTGAGCCTGATCCTTGCCAAGTCGACGAAGCGAAACCCTGTGAGGATTTCCGCTCCGGGCTCCGCGGTCTCTCGGAGGAACACAACCATGCAGTGACGCGCAGGGCTCGTAACCTTGCCGGTCAGAGCAGACGGACTGTAGTACAGAGTCCTGAGGCTGGAGTCCAAAGCCCTTCGCGCGCATGTTGAGATGCTTAGGTAGTACACTCGTCCCGTTGTTGTGCACGTGAGGGCGAGGTCTGGATAACCGCTGGCTTGATACTTGCCGGAGACATTTCGAGGCTTGTCACATGCCAAGGGCGTAGTCACCGCTCTGCAGTCGATTGCTTCGCTGATCTGGTCCTCGATCATTCGCACACTAATCTCGAACCCCGCTTCGGTTGTTTCATAGCCCTCAAGAATGAAGCGGAATACTGCGTCCAGGCGCGTGACGACTTCGGCATCGGAGTCATCTATCGGATGAACCGCGAAACCCGTGGCAGCTTCAATGACCTGAGGAAATGGAATGCCTCCTTTCTCGGTAATCGTCCTAGATAGCGCCACCGACTGCGCTATCAAGCCATGGATGTCCATGCTATTGTCCATCTAGCTTCCATCCTCCCCGTCTTCGGGCCCCCGATCGTTTTCACAGCGTTTCGCCAGGCCGCTTACTACCGATCCCACCAAGGCCCGGATGCCCTCAGCCACGGAGCGCATTCGAGTCTGGAAACCGCCCTTTCCGTAGTCGAACGCATATCGAACCACGTTGTCAAGCTCATCCAGAGGCACTAGTATTCGATTCGTTCCTGGCTGAAGCCAACCCTGCATCCTGTTGAGAATGCGCTGATACCCGCCATCTCCGGATAGCCCCTTCTGGATAAGGGCCACCTCATCAGAGGTAAGCTCGATTTCTACACGTACCATTCAGAACACCCTCCTCAACTGGCATATGCTCGCCTTCACCATTACGCACAACCCGTTCTCCAGGCACATGACCGCAACTCGCGGCCTCACGCCTCCCATCCTCGCCCACCTCGCGATCCCGGTCCGTAGGACCTCGGGCACGGTGGCCTCAGCGAGTCATGGCATGTCGTTTTGCGGGACCTACGCCTCGCTGTCACACCTGTCGCCTGCTCTGTGTCCGCGTACTCGATCCCGACGATGCCCTTGCGGTGCAGGTCTATCGCGCACGCGCGCGTCGCGTCAGCCGGCATGTACTCGCCACCCATCACGGATGCTTTTGCTGCTAGCTCGTGCCACTCAGAAGACGCGGCTCCGCCAGGGGCATCGGCTACGGCCTTCTGTATCGCTTGCAGGGTAGCTCGTTCGCGGCGGTCACACGGTGGCCTGGCGTCACCTCCGATCTATGCTGCAGTTGTGTCCCGTTGCCTGCTCCGCGGCTCTATCATGTCCGGGCACGCCGAGAGGGCATAGGCTAGGGAGTGGAGGGAGGCGCTCATCGCCGCACACGTTCCGGCGCGCTTGCTGCGTCCACCACAGCGTAGATCCAGAATACGATGAGCACGAGCCCAACGAGCGAGTGCCCGAAGCCAAGATCGGATCTGTCCCAACTGCTAGCCCACGGGTATAGCTCGGACCTTGCGCTGATCGAGGTGATGATCCAGCGCCCGTAGAGAACTGCGCTGATCAGCCAGGCGACCGCCATTGCGATGCCCTTGCCGATCTCTTCCGCGTATATCTGTCCCAGGCCGGAGAGCAAGGCAGAGAGCGTGCCGGCCAGCCCGCAGCGGTGTGCAAGCATCTGGCCGTTGAGCTTCGACAGATGGCCTTCGCTTGATCGACTTCTCGGGATCATCCGCTTCACCCTCAGATGCCCGGTACTTCTCCAACCGCAACGTGATCGGAGCCGATGAGATGTTCGGAGTGCGAGGCAGCACGGCCGAACACTTGGAACAGAATCCATTGGGATCATTGTTCTCGGTGCCGCAGTCGGGGCATTTCGCCGAAGGTGATCACTCCTATGAGAAGGTCAGTTCTGAATGGTCGTTACCTTTCCGTCCTCGAAGTAAACATGGCAACTCATTCCGTGCACCCATTGTTCGTGCACTCCGAAGGAGTAAATCGTGCGGTCGATCCTCTTCGGACCCCCCAGCTCATCCTCACCATGTCAGGTGTCATGCCGATCTGAATACGGTTGGTCCTGGCTAGGTCCCAAATGTCCTTTGACCAGTTGCGACCATGGAATGGATCTTTCATGTGAAAGTGCTTGCCGAGCGTCCCTTCGTAATCGAACGCCATTCCATATCCAGACTGAACGTCACAAACCTCCAACCATCCGATCTGCCCTTTGGAGTCCCGCAACCCAATCAAGCGGTCCTTTCTTGGGCCTGGCCTCGGGTTGACGTCCGTATCGTCGCTTGCGGCGATCCCCACAATCGTAAACTTGCTCAAGTTGCTAGCTGATAGAGCACCTGCCTTCTTGTCGAGCTCATATGTATCCAGCTCGATGGGGCCTCGAAAACACTTAGCTCATACGGTGGATCCCTTGAAACCTTGTCTAGTGCACCTATCGATGGTCGCCGCATATGCGGACGGTGCGCGGCTAGGCCCACACATGGGTGCTATTGTGATGTCTACGCGATTCTGGTACGTAACGGATGCGCCCAACAGGGAGGCGACAGCGCGAAGGGGTACGAACACTGCCGCCCTATCATTGAAGGTGAGTTCGACAGCATCAGCTCCGTGCCGTTCACCTCTGCCATCTATGATCCTACCCTTAAGGCAACTACGTCTTCGCCTCGATAGGCTACTATTGCCTGCGCCTGAGGTATCCATGTTACGTGAGCGCCTAGTAGACCGAAAAGCTCACGCAGCGGCATGTAGAGCTGATCGTTGGACCACTGCTGGTGTGGTTTTCAGTGTGACGGGCGCATCGTTGACGAGTACATCAACAGGCTGGGCAAAGCAGGCGTTCGATGCAACGACCGCTGCAAAGCAGAAAAGCGCCACAAATCCGACCGTTCGTCTGGGTCGTGCGTAATTCTGGCTCGGATACACATACACCACTCCCTCATGTCGTTTGGCAGTGACCTCACTAGCACAACGTCTACCGTGCGCGAGGGTCTCTGGCGTTCCATTCAGGATTCGTGCCCTGGACAGCATATGGAGACTACCGGGACGTCTCTGCGGGGTCCAACGACGCCCGCACGAACTCATCCGCCCCGCCGTCGTAGCGGTCTGGCGGGATGAACGTGCTCCTAGAGATCAGATAGTACCCGGCATGGTACAGCAAAGAATGGCGGAGCTCATGCGCGCGGGCATATGTCAACCGGGATTCCTCCGATCAATTGCGAACTGGTGGCGATGCCGATTTGACTGTCAATCTGGCATGCAAAGCCGTAGCGGTGCATAGATGCCGGTAGCTTGGTCTCGACATGGGGGATCTGCAGTAGTCCAATGAGGTGTTTGGGTCGTTAGTGTGATGAGCGTTCTGTAGCTGCCGCGAGAGTCGCTGTTGCGAGTTCGTAGAACCGCTCCACTACTGGAAGTCCTTGCTCGTCTTGACTCTTGTTGATGCCTGCAAAGCGCAGTGATATCATTTACTTGTTTCGATACCTTCGCGATTTTACCTTCTGATCTAGTTTTTGATTCTGTTATTGCCATCTAATTGGTTCGTGCTTGCCTCTATGGCCCTACACAGCAACTCAGTAGTTGGCGAGCTGCGAGTTTCTCGGCATACGTCAGCGGTTGTTCTCTGAATCATGGGCCGTGCCGGGGAAATGGGCGTCCGGTCGTGTTCGGGGACGGGACCATCTTCGGATGCTAGATCGTCGGGTGCGTTCTCGACGAAGAACTTGGCCTAGGACACGTCAGGCACCGTGAGCAGTCACCCCTGAGTATCTGCTATTGGGCATTCAGCGCGGATTAGCATGATATGAGCAAGACATACAGGCCCTGCAATCCCAATCAACTGTTCTTGCTGCCGCCATCACTCAAGGACTGGTTTCCAGAGGGACATCTGGCTTACCTCGCAACCTATCTGGTCGATTAGCTGGACCTTCGGAACACGTCGCTCCGGCAATGCTTGTCGGCTTTCTCGGCGTCCTAGATACGTTGGACTCTTGCTGGGGTTTGGCTTGGCATGATCATGGACTACGCCACCAGTACTAGTGACACTTCTCGCTGAATGTGGCACCAGTTAGGTATCCTCTCTGCAGCCTTAGGGGTGCCATCCGCGTACAAGTACGTAGTTGCCACGACGCTCGCATGACTTCGGTGGTACTGCAATGGCACCCAGCCTCAGTGTCATGCGATAGCGTAGTTAGCAGCCCATATGCGATGTGGAACCTACGGTACCCTTCCAAGCGCCGCCATTGGCGGGCTGCGCCGAGAACGGAACAGCCCATGGTTTCGGCGCCCAGTGCGCAAGGGGATCGACTGCGCTCAAGCCCCTCGAGCGTCTTCCTGGTATGTCCGCCTGAAGGACTGCTCGGTCAACCATCGCCTAAAGTCCAGGTTGTCCATGAAGTAGCGGAATAGGTCTACGTGGTCCTGCATCATCGAGACTATGACGTTCTGAAGGGCCTTGTCGTGCTCGATCCTTGCGTTCTGCCTATCGGAGTTCTTGATTGCGTTCTGATACGCTACGTTCGAAGCCACCATCGGCGGTATCTCGATGATCACGCGAAGGATCCTGTCGACATCATGCCACTCGATGTTTCCGAACCGGTCGTTGAAATCCCGGACGATGCTGCTCAGCCAGTCCATTTCGGGCTC
>JAGVTS010000239.1 GCA_019136685.1 Bacillota bacterium
AGCCCCATTCGGCAACCAGGCACGTAGGAATATCCGCAGCTGAATCGATGATCCCAAATCCGGCTTCAGCAAGAACGCTCCTGGCCTTGACGTATGACTTGTACTCGGCAAGCCCTACCTCAGCGTACTCCCACAGCGCGCTGGCGATCTCCTCAGTTAGCTCAGCGTGGTCCTCCGCGTACTCGATCGCTGTAGAGACGACATCTCCGTCCTGCCCGTCTGCAGCCACGATCGACACGGGCACCAACAGGCCACATGCCAAACAAAGTATGAGACAGAATAATGAGACTTGCACAACTAATGCTGTTTTGGGTTGGTACATCTTGAATGGAATCCCCCTTCAGTATGTGTGATGAATGGCTATGCCGACCATTATACTCCGCATTATCATGCGGTGCAAGCGTATGGTTATGCAGCAACGATTTCACTGGGCTTCATCAGTATTCCTCGACCATGCTATGGCTTTTTGCGCTTGGGGTTATCACTGCCACGCTGCGGTCCCCTGCATATTGAGTGCTTTCAGTCGAGGAACACCGCAGTTGGGGGACGCTAACGATGGTTTTGACTTGGACTTGACGCGGTGTTATAATGTTCTCTGCTGGATGTGGTATCCGGCAACATGTTTTGCGCGCCTGTAGCTCAGGGGATAGAGCAACGGACTTCTAATCCGTGGGCCGCAGGTTCGATTCCTGCCAGGCGCGCCATATTAAACCCTTTATAGACTGGGGTTTCGGTAACTGGGTAGATCTGCCAACGGGCAGGTCTTTTTGTTTTGCAAACGGATCTGCAAACCACCAGATGAGAGCAGCCAGAATCGAGTAGGGCGACGCCAGTAGCCATATGGGATAGACTCAATCGTGGCCACCTTGAAGAATCCCTGTCCTAGTGTAACCGATGTGATGTTCACCCATCGGCATACGAGGCTGGATTCTTGGGGTGGCCGGCTTTTCGACGCCGGGCTTCAGGCCACACTCCGAGCGCCGCCGCGCGCCACTTACTCCCCTGACTCTGAAGTCGGCGGCCATGTAGGTGCCATTTGACGATTACGGCAGACGTATCCCATACTGCATGCGCGGGCACACACCAGTCCAGCAATACGCCCAAAGGTAAGGAAATTGCCTGATGATCCCGCACGTGAAGTCGTCCGCCATTTCCAGAAGGAGTCTCTCGCCTTCATCATAGAAAGCAATGTCGGACCGATAATCCTTCTTGAGTCTTGCGACCGCCTGAGACTTTACCAAGGACAGATGCTCGTGCCACATTCTCGTCATGCCTTCTCTGGACCAATAGGAGTTGATACAGCTGAGTAACACCGCTATTTCGTCGGCATTGGCGTACCATCTTCTCTCGACTTCTGCCGCAGCAGCAGTATCGCCAGTTTTCGCCGCTTTGACTAGATCAGCAGCTATTACTAGATGATCTGTTATCAGGCTACTCAGCCTATCCGCAACTTCTCTGCCATACAGAGGTCGGAACACTGCCGCAATGTCTCCAAGGTTGCGTAGCAGGCGCATGGTGGTCTGCGTCTCGTCTGGCAGACCCTGGGCGATACTGATGATGGTCATCCTTGTCCAGGTTGCGTGCTGCTCCCAGAGCATTCTCATGAGGTTGTTGAGTTGGCAGTTGCCCATGTTAATGGGGCATAAGGCCATTTGGCTCACTCCTTGGATGAATTGTGCTATGACACGATATGCTCTCAAGTGTCTAGTAGTCTCCGCCTAAGTGAAACAGATACTGTTGCAGCCGTCGAGTTTTCTTTCTGGCCAAATAGCATCAGCGAGACATAGAGTTGTTCTACTCGCTCTCCTTATCGCAATGCAACCCGGCTGAGTTTCTGCCAGGATCAAGAAGTATGACAGGTCGATCCGTTCTGAACGACACGCACGTATCATAGTCTGAACTGATTTGAACCTCCGTAAAGCCTACTGGTTGTGTAAGACCAGTTCTCCGACTCGCCTCACCATGTACGGGGGATTGCCATTTCCAGCACGAAGAAAACGCGCATATTCATGTTTAAGCTTGCGTACGCGCTAACCATCGTGATCGCCTGAAGCCTTGGCATCGGAATGCTGGTCGCATCCGATGTGACGCAATGGGTATTTGGCATCGATTGCCCGCGTATTCTTTCGGGCTTGATCGGAAGCGTTTTTCTGGCGTTCGCGCTCGTATCTGTTCTGGGCCTGAGAAATCCAGTGGATATCCTCAAGAGCTCCCCGTAAGCAGTCCACAATCCTGAACCGCATGGTCGAGCATGATCCTTGCGCCCAGCGCCATTCCCGGTAGTGACCACTCCGTTTCTCACACCAAGTCGGACGAGTCTGGAGGTTGCGCATATGGGTGTGTTTCCCGAGTTTCATCAATACGACGGTTTGGGCCTTGCAGAACTTGTGCGCAAGAAAGACGTAACACCCCTCGAGCTGGTGGAAGAAGCCATCTCGCGTATAGAAGCGTACAACTCAAAGATCAATGCGGTCATACACAAAATGTACGTTAAAGCGGGAGAGCGCGCGAAAGGCAAACTGCCAGAGGGCAGCTTCACAGGCGTACCTTTCTTGATCAAAGACGCTATGGATACCCTGGAAGGCGAGCCGACAAGCTCGGGAACCCGTATCCTGAGGAATGTTCCCCAGCCGCACGACAGTGAAACGGTTCGTCGTTTCCGCGCTGCAGGACTGATTTTCCTCGGGAAGACGAACCTCTCCGAATTGTGCCTGCTGCCGTATACGGAACCCCAGGCCTTCGGGCCCGCGCGTAACCCGTGGGATCTGACCCGCACGCCCGGCGGTTCCAGCGGCGGTTCCAGCGGCGGTTCGGCCGCGGCTGTCGCAGCCTGTATGGTTCCCGTGGCAGGAGGGAACGACGGTGGTGGTTCCATCCGCATACCTGCATCGTGCTGCGGGGTGTTCGGTCTCAAACCCACGAGGGGTCGTGTTCCGACAGGTCCCGATGTCGGCGACCCGTGGCGCGGCTTCGCCCAGGAGAACGTCATCTCCCGTTCCGTGCGCGACAGCGCCGCCATGCTGGACGCGATCGCAGGGCCGGACGTCGGCGCGCCGTACTGGGCGCCGCCCGTCGAACGGCCGTATCTTGAGGAGGTGACGACGGAGCCCGGGCGGCTTCGCATCGCCTTCACCTCCCACCCCTTCATGGGAAAAGACGTGCACGAAGACTGCATCAAGGGGCTGAATCATACCACACGGCTGCTGGAGCAACTCGGACATGAGGTTGTCGAAGCGGCGCCCAAAATAGACAAGGAGGCCTTTTCGCTGTCGTATCTGACGGTGATCGCCGCCGAAACTTGCGCGCAGGTAAACTCAATCATCAAGCTCGTCGGACAAGAAACATCCGTCCTGGATTTCGAGCCTGGCACGCAAGCGCTCGCCGCACTCGGCAAGGTGATCAGTGCGGGCGATTATGCGAAGGCGCTGAACTACCTCTCCGCTTCGTCGAGGAAGATAGCCATGTTCTTTGAGGATTACGACATACTTCTCACACCGACACTCGCGCAATCGCCCGTACCCATAGGCTCGCTTCAGATGTCGAAAACCGAAAGCCGGATAGTGCGCCTACAGAGTAGGCTCAACGCGGCCTGGATCATGAAAGCGCTTCACGTTATTGATATCCTTGCAAAGAAGACCTTCGACTTCATGCCGTATACTGCGGTATTCAACGTGACCGGCCAACCAGCGATGTCCGTTCCGCTTCACTGGAACGAGGAGATGCTCCCCGTCGGGATGCAGTTCGCTGCGAGTTTTGGCGCAGAGGGGACTCTCTTCCGACTTGCGGGGCAACTCGAACGCGCGCAGCCATGGTTCGACAAGCTTCCGCCGGGACTACCTTACTAAACTCGGAGCCCGCCTGCGATCTCGGGAATCTGGAAGAACAAGAATCCGAAAGCGCCAGGCATTGATCTGACATGCACAGCGGTTGGGGGCAGCGTGTAATACATGAATTGAGGAGGGGAATCTGGCATGCTGGAGGTAACCGTAGCAGGTGATATTGAAAAGAGCATTAGAGTTGCCAGTGACTACAATACTCTTTCAGAACCGCAGAAGCTGCAATTCAGGCGGGTGATAATGGAAGGGCTGAAAGGCAAGTTCATTACTACACTTCATGATAATACGGATAGCATTCTGTCAATTGTCGACATATGGATCAAGTATGGCTTTCGCCCGATGGACAAGACCTTTTGCGCCATTGATGTGAATACAGAAGAAGTCCTCGCGATTCTACTGCTGAACAATTTTCACAAGCCAAACCTGCTAGATTCTGCTCGTTGCTTGATAAGTGTCATCTGGACCATTGGCATGAAGAAGGCCTTAAGAGTAGCGTTCAATTTTCTAGCACTAGACAACATAAACAAGGAAGACAACCCTGAAAACATAAAGGCCGAGATATATCTTCTTTTAACCAGTGAATCACAAAGAGGAAAAGGCATCGGAACGATATTGGTCACACACGTTCTGGATAAGCTTCATTCGGAATATGAATGCGAATTGCCGAAGAATGCCGACTGCAGAGTGAAGCTCTTTGTTTTTGCCAAGAATCCTGCAATGAGTCTATGGGTCAAGCTAGGCTTCGAACAGGTAGGCTCAGTTGCGACCCCAAAACTCGCCAAAGTGTTTGGTGGTTC
Source organism: Bacillota bacterium (assembly GCA_019136685.1). GTDB lineage: Bacteria > Bacillota > DTU025 > DTU025 > DTU025 > UBA5389. Next base: position 4,634 of record JAGVTS010000239.1, read on the forward strand.
ATACGATGTCTATGTACGCATGGAACGACCATTGTAATCAGAATCCAGATGTTAATGGAGGAAACGCATCGAGTCAAGGACGGCAACGCCGCATGGCCGGATCCCCAATACTCACGACTTCGAGTGTCGTCCCTCAAGCGGCTCTAGAAATGATCGCCTGCGGTGCCGAAGACCGGTCCCTCGGGCTTGAGCAGGATTTCACTTCCATCGCTGAGCACCCCGACAATTAGTGGTCCCCTGGGGAACCTACACCTGTATAATGGGCTTCCGGCAAAAGGAAGCGAACGTTCATGCCAATGCCAAAGATAAGGGTCACGAATACCCGCGGATTCGAGATCAATGGGCTTGCGAGGCTTGCCGCGCGTACTCGAAAGCCATATACACGCCAAACGCTTACATCAGTAGTGATGACACTACAGGGCGCCCTCGCGGAGGCGGTCGCCCAGATCCCGGGATGCTGTTCATCCATGGAATGGGAAGGGCGTGGAGGTTGCCATGTTCAGCGAGGTGACGAATTCGACGCGCCTCACGCGATGCCACGGTAAAGTGAATGCAAAGGCATAAGGAGACAGTTTGCGCCCGTCTACATTTGCCTTTCCACAGTGGCCGCAATCTACCTGAGCCTGTTCTTTCGTTAGGGTCTCAATGGGTTTATGCTCTCGATAAGTTTTCTTCCGCAACCCCATCACATAGCAGCGCACTATCCCTTAGGAACCTGTACACCCTTTCCTCTTCATTTCTCCATAGATGCGCCCAGTGGTTAACTCGGGCCATGTATCCAAACGATCAGTGACATACTTCTCGTAGCGATCAGTTAGTCTGGAGCGCCGTTCATACCTAGGCTTTTCAGGATCACTAGCCAAGCCTCACTAGCACTTGGCCACAGTCTTGCGGTCCAATCCTAGCCGTCTAGCTATAGCTTCTTTCGCCAACCCCTTGTCACGATACTCAAGGATTTCATGATAGTCCCCACTTTCATCAAGTTTGCTCGCTCGAAGCCGTATTGGCCGTAATTACCAACTAACTTTGAGAGGGAGCGGACTCTTCAAGGCACTCAAGTCAATACATGTTGCAGGCAAATGGCAACGCAAAGCAGGCCTTACAGCAAAGCATCTATTTCTTCCTGCTTGTAGTACTGGGCCTGGGCGTTCCAAAGCTCGTAGTATTTGCCGCCGGTATCCCGCAAGAGCTCGTCATGACTGCCCCTCTGCACCATGCGGCCCTCGTGGAATACAGCGATATCGTCGCAGAACCTGCACGACGAAAGCCTGTGGGAGATGTAGACCGCAGTCCTGCCCCGCACTATACTGTCGAAGTCGCTGTATATCTCGAACTCTGATATAGGGTCAAGCGCCGAGGTGGGTTCGTCCAGTATCACAAAAGGCGCATCTTTGTACAAAGCGCGCGCCATGGCTATCTTCTGCGCCTCGCCCCCGGAAACTTCCACGCCGCTTTCGGCGAAATCCTTGTAAAGGTGAGTGTGTATCCCTTCGGGCATCTCAGCCAGTCTCTCATCAAACCCCGCCATATGCAAAGCCTCTTTCACCCGCTCTTCGTCCGGCGATATTCGGGCGGCGACGTTCTGGGCTATGTCGAAGGAAAACAGCTTCAAATCCTGGAATACCACGGAAAACAGCTCTAGATATTCATCGTAATTGAACTTGCGGATATCTACTCCGTTGAGCGTGATTTCACCTTCCGTTGGGTCGTAAAACCTGGTAAGCAGCTTTATTAGCGTGGTCTTACCACT
>JAGVTS010000141.1 GCA_019136685.1 Bacillota bacterium
GTCACCACGTTGGGAAGGTCTGCGGCCACGCTGAATGACACTGAGTGGCCTACTACGTCTCCTCCGAGGCGCCCGGTCATCTGCCCATCCTCCACCTGGAGGTCTACATCGAAGCCAATGACTGGCCCGCCGCACCTTCCGGTGACGCGGTCAGTTCCGCTCAGCGTTATATCCACTCCGTCAATGACGCCGCCCATGCGGCCGTGGACGCTGTTACCTGAGGAGTCTGCGAACTGCGATTCTACGGACCTTCCTATGATCGCGCCGCCCACCCGCCCGGATATGCGCCCGGGAGGCGACTGGATATCGAGGTTCAGGTCGCCTCCGAAAACGGCGCCGCCCACTCGGCCCGAAACGCTGGTAGGGGTGGTTATGCACGACACGCTATACCCACCGATTATTCCGCCCACTCTGCCGTAGATCGTCGATGACACGCGGCAACGCCTCCGTTCGACTGGTTACTCGTATCTCAGCGCCTGCACAGGGTCCATCCGGGATGCCTGCAGCGCAGGGTATGTACCGAATATGAGCCCTACCGCCGTGGAGAAGGACACGGCAGCTACGACTGAACTTAGGTCTACCGATATTGGCCAGCCGGCGATACGGGCTATACCTGCTCCGCCCAGCCATCCGAGAAGCATGCCTACGGTTCCGCCCAGCATGCTCAGAACCAGGGCCTCCGACAGAAACTGCAGCAGGATGTCGCGATTGCAGGCCCCGAGGGATTTCCTGACCCCGATCTCGCGCGTACGCTCTGCGACTGAGGTGAGCAGGGTATTCATGATCCCGATACCGCCCACCACCAGGCTGATGCCGGCGATGGTGCCTAGAAGCAGAGTCATTGTGGCCGTCACTTGCTTTATCGCGTCGATCAGGCTTGCCTGAGACGCCACGCTGAAGGCGTCGGGCGTTCCTGCAACGGACGCCAGGAACCGCTCAACCTGTGCCACCGCCACCTCCGCCGCCTGCGCAGATGAGGCCTGGCAGAAATAGGTGCCCACGCGCTTGAAGGGGGACATCCTGTACAGCAGGGTCGTCACCGGGATGAAAGCCTGCGTATCGGAATTAGCCCAAAACAGTGCCCCTTTGGACTCAGTGACGCCTACTACGGTGAAAACTGCTCGATGATCGCCCGACACTAAGGCCACGTGTCGCCCTATCGGGTCTTCCGAGCCGAACAGGTCGGAAGCCGCCTCTGAGCCGAGCACAATAGAGTGGGCGGCTGCGTCGACCTCCGACTGAATGAGACTGCGGCCCAGCGCAATTCGGGTGTTGACGATCCTGGTGTACGCAGGCGTTATGCCAGTTATCACCGATGGAGCGCTGAAGCCGCCTGCGATGATGCGTCCCTCGATTTGCGCTACGGGAGACACGGCGGAAATCGCCGGCGCCGCGGCTTGTATCTGGTCTGCCAGCGACATGGTCAGCAGATGCTGGTAGCTCCGCCCTTGCGCGCCTGGCTTCAGGTTCGGGGTCACCATGATCATGTTGGAGCCAAGGGCAGATATGTCTGACGTGATCTGCTTCTGCGCGCTGGACCCTGCCGAAATCATGGTTATCACCGACGCTACGCCTATTACGATTCCCAGAACTGACAGTGCTGTGCGGAGCTTGTTGGCCCAGAGGTTCCTCAGGGCCACCCCGATGGTTTCAGCTATGCCCATCGAACTGGCCCCCTTTCGGCCGATCGCTCTACATCCAGCTCTTCGATGCGTTCGACTGCGCCGTCGCGCAAGTGCACTATCCGGCGGGCGCGTTCGGCCACCGATCGGTCGTGTGTAACCAGCGCTATTGTACACCCCTCAGCGTTCAGCTTGTCGAGGATCGCCAGTATCTCGCCGCCGGTCCTCGAGTCGAGATTGCCGGTGGGCTCGTCTGCCAGGATGAGCGACGGGCTGTTGACCAGGGCTCTTGCGATGGCTACTCGCTGCTTCTGTCCTCCTGATATCTCAGCAGGACGATGATGCATTCGGTCGGCCAGGCCCACTCGGGCGAGGGCTTCCGTGGCGATTCGCCGCCTCTCTTTGCCGCCCACACCTGCATACATCAGAGGTATCTCCACGTTGCCCAGCACGGTCTCACGAGGCAGCAGGTTGAACTGCTGAAACACGAACCCTATTCGCTTGTTGCGCACGTGCGCGAGTTCAGTATCGTCAAGCTTCGACACATCCTCGCCTTGAAGGCTGTATCTCCCTGAACTCGGACGGTCGAGGCAGCCGACTATATGCATCAGCGTTGACTTGCCGGAACCCGACGGGCCCATGATGGAAACGTAGTCACCGTCTGAGATGCTAAACGACACGTCGTCAAGGGCGCGCACTTCCACTGAACCCATGGAGTACACTTTGGTGATGTTCTCGAGGTTGATCACTGCGATGCTCCTCCGTGCTGCTCATCGGCATGTCTGATTCTGAATTGCATGTCGCGATTCTGCCCAGTCAACCGACGCAACCGCTCCTGGGCCGCCACAGCGTCTTCCACGATCTCATCGCCTGGCAGAAGGCCCGACAACACGTGAGTGTAGTTGCCGTCAGACAGCCCCAGTTCCACGGCAACCAGCTCTGGCGCTCCGCCTGTGACCTTGATCGCCGATGGCTGCCCATCCATGTCGATCCAGGAGCGTACAGGAATCCTGACTACGTGGGGGATGCTGCGCGAAAGGATCCTCACGTTCGTCGTAAGCCCCGGTTTCAGTAGTTCATGCGACCCGTCTATGGACACTCTGATGGGGATGACGACAGTGCCGGCACGGGGCAGAGCTGCGACGCCTATCGACTCTACCTTCCCGGGCAGCTCGACATCGGGGAGAGCGTCGAATGACACGATTGCCTCCATTCCCGGCTCTACTCGGGCCAGGTCGATTTCGTCTATCTCTGCACTGGCGAAGTATGAAGACGTGTCCATTATGGTGACGATCGGCTGGCCGGCGCCCACGTAACCGCCTGCCTGGACAGCCACTGACGACACGATGCCGCCAAACGGCGCCGTCAGCTTCATGCCTTCACCTTGAGTTGAGAGGTCGAAAGCGGAAGCGCGTTGCACTTCACATAGTGCCGTTCCGCGGGCGACGCGGGCGCCTTCTTCCACGTACACTCTTGTAACCTTTCCGGACGCGTCGGATGCAAGAACCTGCATACGATGTGGCATCAGGCTCCCCGTACAGGACACGTACTCATGAACGTCTCCTTGGTCCACCGACGTAGTCGCCAGTCCGGCCGTGGCGGCGGGTAGGCGAGCCTCCACAAGCGACTTGTTCCTGCCTCTGGTAGCGCCCCATATGATCAGCGACAGCACGGCTATGGCCACAAGTGCCCAGGCTGCGCGCCTGCGGCGATCCTTGCCAGTATTCGACAATCGCTACACCTCCCAGACTCGCTAGTTCATTATACCAGTAGTGGCCGACACAGAGGCATCGCCCGATCGGGCGATGTTTCGCGGTCGATCACAGCGCGGCCGCCACTTGATCATGTGAGCCGCTCATGTTATCATGTTCAACGGAAAAGCGCATAATGTGGCCTTCGGGGCAGGGTGCAATTCCCGACCGGTGGTGAAACCCCGCGCACAGTACAGGGTGCGGGGGAAGTCCACGAACCGCAGCGATGCGGCCGATCTGGTGAGAAGCCAGAACCGACGGTACAGTCCGGATACGAGAAGGTTAGGCGCTGCGCTGCAGCGCTTCGACTATTAGCTCCCAGGCCGCGGTCTGGGGGCTTTTCACTTAAGTCGAGCGTGAGGAGGTCTTCCCATGAAACGGAGCAGCAAAGCGCAGCTTAGGCATCTGGCCACTATGGCTGTCTTGACAGCCACCTCGATCGTGTTGTTTCTAGTCTTTCGCACGCCGATCTTCCCTGCGGTGCCATTTCTTGTGTACGAGGCAGCAGACGTAGGACTTCTGGTCGCCGGATTTGCACTCGGGCCATGGGCCGGGCTAGTCTGCACCGCGGTTGTCTGCGTGCTGCAGGCGCCTCTGCACCCAGAGGGCGGATGGTTCGGCGCAGTGATGCATTTCATATCCTCGGGCGCCCTAGTCGGAGTATCGTCCATCATCTACAGCAGGTTCAAGTCTAGAACAGGCGCCTATTGGGCTTTGGTAGCAGGCACTGCTGCCATGGTAGGGGTGATGATTCCCGCAAACCTTATTCTGACGCCACGGTTCTACCATATTCCCGCCAGTGCTGTTGTTAGCCTTCTGGGATGGATAGTCGCGTTCAACGCAGTGAAGGCGGGGATCAACGCGGCCATCACTGCGGCCATATACAAGCCTCTGTCCAGGCTGATCAAAGGGACCTCCACAAATAACGAAACCGCGCCGTGCCACGCGCGCTAGGGAGATTGTCGCAAGACGTCATGGGCAAACTGGAGCGTAGCCGCCACACCGTACTTCAGCGCCGACTCGTCTATGTCGAAACTGGGGTTGTGGTGGGGCGCTCCAGCTCCCGTCTCATTGCGGGCTATTCCGAGCAGCGCCAGCACGCCTGGGTATTTCGATAGGTAACAACCCATGGTCTCCGAGGCCATCCACGGCTCGCAGGTAGCCAGACGCTCGGGGCCGAGTGCCGCCTGAACCGACCCAGCTGCCAGCGCCGCCAGCGCGCCGTCATTGATGACTGCAGGATGAGGCCCGTCTATCGTCACGCTGGCCTCGCAACGGTGTGCTGCAGCAGTGTGTGTCACGATCCGCTCGACGGACTCGATCATCCTCTCTCCGAGGTTCGGGTCGAAGAACCGCGATGTCCCGGCAAGCGAGGCACTGTCTGGGATCACGTTTCCTACTTCGCCCGCCCTGAACATTCCGATGGTCACAACGCCGACGTCTGTCGGCTTCACTTCCCTTGCGGGTATCGAACACAGGTCGGTCACTGCCTGTGCAGCGCAGAGGAGGGGGTCGATGGTCTGATCTGGACGGGAACCGTGGCCTCCGCTTCCCTTCAGGGTTACGCTGAATGCGGTCATGCCCGACATGCGCGGGCCTGGTTCTACCGATATCGCGCCCGACGGCAGCTCCGAGTAGACGTGAATGCCCCATACTGCCCTGGGATTACGGGCTTGGAGAGCCAGCATCATGGGAGCGATACCGCCCGTGGTCTCCTCGGCCTGTTCAAAGCAGAGCAGGACATCGCCGGGGAGTTCGTCCCGGGCTTCGGCGAGACCCCGGGCTACGCCCAGCAGCATCGCGGTGTGTGCATCATGCCCGCACAGGTGGGCACAGCCGGGCACGCTCGAGATGATTGCTTTGGGGCCGGCTAGATTGCGTTCAGACTCCTGTATCGGAAGGGCATCCATGTCAGCGCGCAGCATGATGGCGTTGCCTGTCGACCCAGAACCCCGAAGTGTGGCGATGATTCCGTATTCGCCCACTATTTCGTATGGGATGCTCATAGATTCCAACTCCGCAATCACCCGAGACGACGTGCGCTTCTCTTCTCCACTCGGTTCAGGATGCCTGTGAAACTCCCTTCGGAGGTCGATCACGTACCGCTCGTATTTCTCTGCAAGTAGCTGTGCGTTCATGTCTCTACCTCGGTTTCACTGTGCGCGATTCGGATTCCCTTGATCCCGCTTCTTCGCACTTCGCTCCAATGAAGTCGCAGTTTGACACCGAGTTCGGAAATCCTTCATCGCACTAGCTCCAGCGCGGCCACTCGCATTGTCTGATCCCGATCAAGCGAGTTCGACGGTTTCCTGGATAACCCTGGCCCCCAACAACCCTGCCCCCCCTTGCGCGTTTCGCTGCGCTTGCGTATACTAGACATGTAGGTGTGAAGCTTTGCGAGCGGATGTAGCCCAGTGGTAGGGCAACGGCTTCCCAAGCCGTGAGTCGCGGGTTCGAATCCCGTCATCCGCTCCATTTTTGTGTACTTTGCCGCTGTACGCCGGCCATTGGGCGCGGATGCCCGTGTCGCCAAATCAGCCATTGTCGCGAAAGCGAACGGATATCGATTTCGATGACGGTCTTGATGAGGCAATGAGGCTGGGGTGGATTGACACGCACAGGTGGAGCTGATAACATAACACTTGCGCAAGTTTAGTGGGCCGGCGTAGCTCAGTTGGTAGAGCGGCGCACTCGTAATGCGCAGGTCGCGGGTTCGATTCCCTTCGCCGGCTCCATTTAGTTCCCAGTTAGCCGCCGCTACGGGCGGCAAGTGTCTCAACTGAAAACTCGCAAGCGTACACTGAACATGTACGGTGCAAGGCGAACGCCCAGCTATGGGCGTTTTCTTTTCGCCCTTTTTCCTGTCCTTCTTCGGGTTGAGAGCCTCCGGAGGCGGCTCGCGTTACCTCGAGCCATCTCTCCTGATCCACGCTGGACATACTACCATCACATCACATCAGCTGAGCAAGGAGTGGATGTAGACGGCAAATGTGACGTTTAGGGCAGACGTGGCCTGGTCGGGCAGTGGTGTGTACTGCGAAGGCGGGGTGAGGGGGTTCAAGGTCGCGGTGGACGAGCCGAAGGAACTGGGCGGTACCGACAGAGCAATGAATCCGGTCGAGTTGCTTCTCTGCTCTTTGGGCGGATGCATGAGCATATGCGCCGCCGCTTTCGCGCGCGGGTGCGGTGTGGAACTGAAGGGATTTCGCGTTGAGCTTGAGGGCGATCTCGATCCCGACGGCTTCCTGGGCAAGAAGAGGAACGTGCGTACCGGCTATCAGGAGATCAGGTACAGGATGATCATCGACTCTCCGTCGCCGCAGGCCAATATCGATAAGCTGCAGGGTCTGATAGAGGAGCGCTGCCCGGTATCGGACACTCTGTGCGGAGTGAAGATCTCCAAGATTGGATCCTAATGACAAGTAGTGACTCCGGAGTCATTGCCACCTTACGCCATGTATGCTAATATGAGCAAGGATAGCAATACCGGTGGGGGGTGTCGTCGCCGTAGGACTCACGGTTCCTGAGGTGTGTGACGTCATCCCCTGAAGTCTCATCCCGCTTCATATCATTTGACCTGGTGGGGCGATTGCTGTGCGACAGGTAGACCTTCACGGCATGAAGACGGCGGAAGCCATAGACTGTTTCACAAGAGCATACGACAGCGTCCTTGGCTCATGCGCGCGTTCAGGCGCTGGCGCGAGGGCGATATTTGGCGCCCACCATGACTCTGGCTGCGGTTCCGGCTCCGGCGCCTGCCTCAAGGTTATCCATGGCTATGGATCGGGCGGAGCACGCGGAGACACGCGCCGTGCAATCCGCTCGCTGCTTCATGCCAACCCGGCCTGTGCCGATTATGTTCCGGGCGAGGACATCGACGGAAACCCAGGGTACACCATTGTCTATCCTCGACGGCGTCTGCCGTCCGGCGCTTCACGGCTCTACCCGGGGATTGTGGAGTACTGCTCGGCGCCCAAAACCAAGCTTGAGGTTGTTCGACGGTTTGTTCGCAGAAGCGCTGAGAGCGACATCGACCGCGCGCTACGCGAACTGGAGAATAGCGGAAGACTGCGGTCATTCATCAAGAACGGGCGAAAGCATTACGTGGACCCGCGTGCGCTCTGACCGGGAGGCCTACATAGATGGGTCTTTAGGAAAGGGGAGCACTATGTTGGCCCGAGTGTGTGAGCTCACGAAGAAGTACTGCCTTGTGGCTCAGACGCTTAAGCGAAGCCCTGGCGTGATGATGTCTACGGAAGTCGGCTGACACCAGAAAGGGAGTGTGCATTCGTGGCGGGGGCAAGCAAGCAAAACGTGATCAACAGGCTGAAGCGTGTGGAAGGCCAGGTAAAGGGAGTACAGCGCATGATTGAACAGGGCAAGAGATGCCCCGACATTCTGGACCAGGTGGCTGCGGCACGGACCGCCCTCTACAATGCCGGCGTACTCATTCTGGAAACCCATGCCCGAGAGTGCATTTTCGGCGATGATGAATCGAAAGCGGCCGAAGAGAGACTTGAGGAACTGGTGAAGGTCATCAGGAAATTCGCCCGGTCATGAATACCGGCCCTAAGTATGGAGCGAGCAGGTGCGTGAGAGAATCGTTCCCATGGCAACAACCGCAACGTCACGTCTTGTCCTGCTCGCCGTGGATAGTGTGTGCACTCCTGCGCCGGATATTCAGCGAGTTCGCCGGCGTCATTCAGGAATAATCTGGGGCCCAGCCTCTGAATCAGATGGCTGGGCCCCTACTCGACTATCCATCAGGAGCGATTAGCGAAGCTCCGGCTCCTCATCAGGGTATGCGGCAAGCTTCACTGACACGTACATCCTCTGCCCGTCTCTCCAGATCCATAGGAGTACGGTGTCGCCCACCTTCATCTTGCTGATCTCATCAGCGAGCGACAAGTTCTGCGTCACCGGTTTCCGGTTAATCTCACGCACAACATCGCCCTTCTGAAGCTTCGCCTTGTCTGCAGGGCTGTCTTTGTAGACATCCGTAATCAGAATGCCGTTTGTGTCGGGTAACTGCAGGTAGCTGGCGAGGTTCTCATCCAGTTGCTGATACCAGATGCCGAGCCACGGCCTCGGAGCGTCTGTGGCCTGTTCGGTCACTTTGCGTGTCATCATCTCGTTCAGTACGTCCCTTACCGAGTTTACGGAGATCGCAAACCCCATGCCTTGTGCGTACTGGATGATAGCGGTGTTAATCCCGATTACCTCACCCTGCATGTTGATCAGGGGCCCACCGCTATTGCCCTTGTTGATTGCTGCGTCGGTCTGGATCAGGTCGCCCGTAGCCAGGGTGTTCCCTTGCCCATCATCTATGCTTCTGCCCAGCGCGCTCACGATTCCGGCTGTGACTGTATGGTCAAAACCGTAAGGATTTCCTATGGCGACTACCCAGTCGCCCGGACGAAGCCTGCTTGAATCGCCAAGCCGTGCTGTGGCGAGATTCTTGGCGTTGATCTTTATCACAGCCACGTCCGATTCCTTGCTTCCGCCGATCACCTGGGCACGAAGCTTTCGCCCGTCAGTCAGCGTGACCTCGATTTTCCTTGCCCCTTCGATCACATGGTAGTTTGTTACAATGTGCCCATCCGGACTGATAACGAAACCCGATCCGGTGCCCGGAACTACCTGCCGGCCTTGGAACAGACCGCGGAACATCCAGTCCATGCGAGGGTCGCCCGTGGTGAATTGCTCAACACGTTCAGTATCAACCCGCACTACTGCCGGCCCCACCGCCTCTGCGACGTCTGCGAATGACGGGAGTACCGCGGATTTGACGTCGACCTGCGTCACCGGAACTGCGGTTCCCACAGCCGCAGCCAGATTGCCTCTGCGGTCTGGGAACACGTACGACACTACCACTACCGAGGTGACTATGCTACTTACGATGGCCACCACTATCAGCGGAAGGTACCTCTTGAACCTGGACTCACTCATGCGTGCTCCCTCCAATCCATGTGTAAGTGAAACTCGAATCCTGCATCCGCCTGAGCAGCAGGTTTAGCTGCTCGTGCGGCGAACTCGCATTCCTATCGCTCTTCTCGCTGTGGTTGATTGCCGTGTCCAGGCCGAGCAGGCTCGATGACGACAACATGCTGGCCGTCCGTCCGGGCGCAGCCCCGCCTGCCGGCTGGTATCGAGTGGAACTCGATTCTTCTGACGCCGGTGTGGTTATCACGAGGCGTGGGGGAGTGGAGGATGCTAGAGGTTGCTGTCGCGGGCCGGCCGGACCGAATACGCTCACCCCAAAGATCATATGCACCAGCGGGATAGCGACGATGGTGCCTGCTATCGCCGCTGGGACGACTAGCCTCGCGAATGACCAGACTGCCCTCAGTGGACTCAGCCGCGACGAGCGCTCCGGTTCAGCCTGAAAGGGCAGCATCGCTATTTGGTCCCGGACGCACTCCCACAGGCACTCGGGGCACGGCGAAGGCGCCATTGACCCCAGAGCCGTCTTCACCTCAAGAGTCATCTCGTACACGGCCATGCACTCTGCGCACAGAGCCAGATGTTGCCGCACTCTCGCCCTTTCATCCTCCGACAGTTCGCGATCGACGTATGCCGATATCAGCCGCTGGGTCATGTTGCACGTCATGTCGGCCTCACCTCCCCCGACCGCGCCGGGAAGCAGGGTGCAATTCGCTCGCGCAGCCCTCGCCTTCCTCTGTGTATGCGCGATCTTACAGTTCCGATCGACGTGCCCATTATCTGAGCTATTTCTTCGTATGAAAACCCTTCGATATCACACAGTATAACCGCCATGCGAAACTCCGGCGGTATCTGGGCCAATGCACTTTGAATGCACATGTCAAGATGCTCGCGATCATACACCGTCTCCGGACTGTGCGATAGGTCGGCGATCTCACGGTCGACCTCGCCGCCTCCAGACATTGTGATACGCTCATCCAGAGATTCGACGTACGGATTGCGTTTGCGTCTGCGGACCTCGTCGATGTATAAGTTGGTTACGATTCTGTAGAGCCATTTGTCGAAGGAGGTGCCTCGTCGGTAGCTGTCGAACGACCTGTATGCCCTGACGAAAGCCTCCTGTGCGAGATCCTGAGCCTCGTCAGGGTTGCCCGACATACGGAGCGCGATGTTGTATACTGAGTTCTGATAGCGTAGTACCAGCGATTCGAACTCAGCGTCCTTCGATAGAGGCTGTGCAGTTGTTGCCAGTGCCTGCTGGTTGACCAAGAGCATCACCCGCCCAGACGTGATGTGCGCTTAACTATCCGCTTCACTTGGGTAACAACGTCATGTGCGCGGCACGAGTTCCCGCTTCAATTATACCTTCTCACAGGCGGGCGGGCGAGGACGGCTTGGGCCCTGAATGGGAACTCGCTGGAAACCAACGACATGAGCAAGGAGGTCGCGGGGGATGTCGGCCGACGCATCGAACCTGAATCGTTTCATCCCTCCGGCTCAAGTCATCGACGTCATCGCGGCTCTGAAGGAGCTGGGTCACACCGCGTACATAGCAGGCGGCGCAGTGAGAGACATGCTCATGGGTGAGCCCAACCCAGAGGATTGGGATGTAGCAACATCCGCCAGTCCCGAGCAGGTGATGGCCGTGTTTGACCGGGTGATTCCGAGCGGCGCGGCCCACGGCACGGTCACGGTCTTCGAGAGCGGCATGAGTATTGAAGTGACCACATACCGCGTAGATGGGCCTTACCTGGATGGCCGGCATCCGGAGTACGTGCGGTTTGTCCCTGCTATCCAGGACGATCTTGCCCGACGCGACTTCACAATGAACGCCATGGCCTTCGATCCCATCGCCGGAGACCTGATAGATCCCTACGGGGGGCGCGAGGACATACAGGCGGGCGCCCTTCGGTGTGTGGGCGAGCCCAAGGACAGGTTTTCCGAGGACAAGCTTCGGATGGTACGTGCCGCACGCTTTGCTGCGAAGCTCAGGTTTCGGGCCGACCCGCGCCTCGTCGAAGCCGCTCGCGAACTGGCGCCCCAGATACGGCAGGTATCGGTGGAACGAGTCTACGATGAACTTGCCAAGATGATGAAGACTCGCACACCTTCGCTTGGCCTCGAATTGCTCGAGGAGATGGGGATCACCACATACATCCTGCCGGAGCTGTGTGCAGAGGTTCAGCGAGAGCAGCGGGGGCGGCTGTACGTCATGTGCGACGAACTACCTGCTGAACCGGTAGAACGGTTCGCCGTGCTTCTTTCCCCTCTCGGCGAGAATCGGGCTCGGCAGATGCTGGCCCGGCTGCGTGCGTCCAATCGCACCGGGTACGAGGTAGCCGCCATAGTCCGGGGCGCGCAGGCGCTGACCTCGGATCCGTCCGGTCTTGGCGGCCTGTCTTCCTACTCGTTGCGACTGGCGGCAGCTCGGATCGGCGCGCACAACCTGACACGGGCTGTACGAGTGGCGTGCACCTTGGAAGGGTGCTCCGCAGCTGAACGACGCGCCCTGGATGGGCTGGTTCGCTCCGTAGTCGCCCAAAGGCCTGCTGTGCGCATCCGGGATTTGGCTGTAGACGGGCATGACGTAATGAGCGTAACAGGTATTGGCCCAGGCCCCGGCGTGAAGCGCGTTCTCTCGGCGCTTCTCGATGAGGTTCTGCGCGACCCTACTATGAACACCAGAGAGCGCCTACTAGAGTTGGTTCGCAGTCGCTGTCAATCGCTCCATTCAGTTCCGCGTTTTGGGGGTGTTTTCATGGTCAAGCAACCGAAAGTAGTAATAGCCCCTGACTCGTTCAAAGGCAGCCTCACTGCCGGGCAGGTGTGCGAGGCCGCAGAAGAAGGGCTGCGCAGGGTGTGGCCCGAGGCAGAGGTAGTGTCAGTTCCCATGGCTGACGGCGGCGAGGGCACGGTGCAATCCCTGGTCGACGCAACTTCTGGGCGGATAGTCAACATCGACGTTACCGGTCCGCTGGGCGAGACGGTCGCTGCATTCTTCGGAGTGCTCGGCGACGGCGTTACAGCTGTCATAGAGATGGCCGCGGCGTCCGGACTGCCGCTGGTTCCCCAGGGCCTGCGAAACCCGGCTTTAGCCACGACTCGGGGCACAGGCGAGCTCATCCGGGGCGCGCTTGACGCGGGTTGCCGCAGGTTCATAATCGGTATAGGCGGCTCTGCCACCAATGATGGGGGCTCAGGCATGGCGCAGGCGCTTGGAGTGAGGTTGCTTGGCGAATCCGGCGCCGAGATCGGACCGGGCGGCGCGGAGCTTGCGCGGCTGGCGCGGATCGATGTGTCGGGTTTGGACCCGCGGGCGTCTCAGTCGGAATTCGTGGTCGCATGCGATGTTGACAACCCTCTCACCGGTCCGCGCGGCGCGTCGGCTGTGTATGGCCCGCAGAAGGGCGCCACGCCTGAGATGGTCAAGACGCTTGACGACGCCTTGAGGAACCTAGCCTCAGTTGTCCGGCGCGATTTGGGCGTCGATGTGGACGGCATCCCGGGGGCAGGCGCCGCAGGAGGATTGGGCGCAGGCCTGATGGCATTCCTCGGCGCAAGTCTCAGGCGCGGAGTAGACATCGTGGTGGAAACGGTTCGGCTTAGGGAGCAGATGAAGGGAGCGTCCCTGGTCATCACGGGCGAGGGACGAACAGACTTCCAGACCCTCTTCGGCAAGACTCCTATGGGCGTGGCGAACGTCGCCAAGGCGCTGGGAATCCCGGTCGTGATCATATCCGGCGCGATTGCCGACGATGCTAGGGGTCTGTACGCGCACGGCATCGACGCGCTGATGAGTATCGCAAAGGGTCCATGTACGATCGAAGAGGCAATGGCGAACGCGGGTCCGCGAGTGGTGGATGCTGCAGAGACGGCGGCGCGCCTCGTAGCGATTGGCCATGGCGCGGGCCTCGGCAGTAGGCCTGGCGGGCTTCTGGGGGGCTTATGTGATGCTGACTGATGCTCAAACCGGCGTTCTTAAGGGGCTCACGGGGAAACGCGCAGCCATAGTGGGCATAGGTGTAACCAACGTTCCGCTGATTCGGTTCCTGGCAGGCCACGGAGTGCGAGTGACTGCATGCGACCTGAAACAAGAGGATTCCCTCGCCTCTGAGCTGCGCTCCCTCGCAGGGCTCGACGTTCAGTATCTTCTGGGGCCGGGTTATCTTGATGCGCTGCCCGGCTTCGATGTCGTGTATCTCTCACCGGGCGTCAACCCCGGGCAGCCCGAAATCGAGGCTGCGCGCCGCGCCGGCGTGGCTATCAGCTCCGAGATCGACCTTGTGCTCAGGCTGTCGGCTGCCCCGACGGTGGGGATTACCGGCAGTTCAGGCAAGACCACCACAACTACGCTCACAGGCCTCATCCTGCGCGAAGACGCGCGGCGCCATCACCCCGCTCGCCAGGTGCTGGTGGGCGGCAACATAGGCGCTCCTGTGATCGAACGTGTGCTCACTTGCGGCCCTGACGACCTCATAGTGCTGGAGCTATCCAGCTTCCAGCTGAAGTTGCTTGAGGTCAGCCCGCGCGTGGCCGCGGTACTCAACGTGACTCCAAATCACCTTGACGTGCACCCGGGCATGGATGATTACGTCTGGTCCAAGGAGAACATCGTGCGTTACCAAAGTGACGACGATTGGGCAGTATTCGGTGCAGACAACGATGTCACGCAGCTGATGGCCGAGCGGGCGCCCGGTCAGATCATGTTCTTCAGTGCGTCGCGGCCGGTGCCTCGCGGGGCGTTTCTCGACGGTGATAGGCTGGTAATGAGGTGGTCCGCTGGATCCGGGCCATGCGGATCAGGAGGATTAGGCGCCGGCGACATAGTTGTCGCACATCGCTCCGACCTCAAGATACCGGGGATGCACAACGTTCAGAACGCGCTAGCGGCGATTGTGGTGTGTGCCGCGGCAGGGGCGGACCCGGAAGCGATGCGCGATGCGATAGCCGCGTTTTCCGGAGTGGAGCACCGTCTGGAGCCGGCAGGCGAGGTCGGCGGCGTGATTTTCATCAACGACTCGATAGCGACTACCCCGTCGCGGACGATCGCCGCTCTTGAGGCGATGGAACGCCCTATTGTGCTCATTGCAGGCGGCTACGACAAACACCTTCCTTTCGACGAAATGGCTCGGCTGGCACTGGGCAAGGTCCATACAGCGGCGCTCGTGGGGGTGACCGCCGACAAGATCGAGCAGGCATTCGAGGAGGCGGCCGATAGAGCGGCGGTCCGGCCGCCCGCGATCATCCGAGCAGACACATTCCGGGAGGCGGTAGAGGCGGCGCGACTGGCGTCGCGACCGGGCGACGCTGTGCTGCTTTCGCCTGCATGCGCCAGCTACGGGCTGTTCCGCAATTTCGAGGAGAGGGGGCGAACGTTCAAACAGCTGGTGTCGGAGTTCGCGGCTGAAGCGGGCGAAGTCTGTGAGTGATGACCCAGACCCGTAATCGCCGGTCCCCTGCACGAGTAGGATTTAACCAGTCTCGTGAGGGGGGTTGCTTGTATGCAGGACCATCTTGGCAGGCGCGGGCGCAGATACGCCCAGGTCAGGAGATCCCGAGCTCGCCACCGCAGTTTGCCGCGGGCGGCGAGCGCTGTTCTGCTGTTTGGCATATGTGGGATGGTGCTGGCGGTGAATGCCGTCTGGTGGAAGATGGAGCGCGGGTACCCCATGGGCATGTCGCTGTTTGACGCCCTGCCTGTGCCTGGGCGCGCGTCGGCGGGCGCTGCGGCGGCGCCGACTGCAGGCGACGGCAAGGCCGGCCCCATGCTCAGCCTGGACATCGACATGACGTCAGACCCTGGGCCCGAGGTTGCCGGCTCCCGGTGGACATCGTCGCAGGAAGGGGTCATTGAGCTTTACGCGCGCGACGACTCGTCCGCAGGAGCCGGCGGACGGGCGGGATACCGCCTGCTCGACCAGGTGGAGGCCGGCCCGGTTGTGGAGCTGTCCTGCGCGACGCTGTGGCAACAGCCAGGGGGCGGTTCAGCTGCTGTGCAATCTGGGAGGCCCGTGTGGGGGACGCTGCTAGTCGCCGCCGCCGAGTACGATCAGAGCGTGGGCGCGATGAGCAGGTCCCAGGTTACGACAGCGTATGCCTGGGACGGCCACAGTCTAGTCGAGGTCTGGTCGGCTACGACGTACTCCGAAGCGGTGTGGAACCTCGCTTGGGACGCGCCGAAGGAGGTCGAAACCGGCGCCGGCGCTGAAGACTGGATCCGTCTGACTAGCCTTTCCAGGCTCGACTTCGTCGCAGGGTCGCGGCCGTCGATAGTGCTGCGGTCGTCGCAGAAACATGAGTCATACAACGAGAACACCGATGTGTTCACCACCGTCAAATCCCGCGAAGTTGTGCAGACTTACTACTGGAGCGACAGGTGGAGTGCGTTCATCCTGTCTGAGGCGACAGTCGGCCAGGGCGGTGCGACTGGGATGGAGCATCCAGGGGCCGTGAGTCGGTTCAGTATCCCGGCCGGAACCGTCCTCGCAGTGCTGGAGTCGGAGAGTCAGTGTGCGGAAGGGCTTGTGCTCGACCCGCCGCACTTGCTCAGGGTGAAGATGCCAGATGGCAGGCGGTGCTTTGTAGATGACGGCAGTGTTGTCCCAACACCGTCGCGTGCCATGGTATAATGCAACTGTCCGGCCAGTGCCGGCCGGCAGTGGCATTGCTGCCGGGCCGACATGGGCCTGATATCTGCATTACCGCTGATAGGAGTGATTCTATGCCGGCTACGATAATCGACGGCAAGGCTGTAGCTGCTTCAATCCGGCAGGACGCAGCAGAACGGGCTGCTCGCTTTAAGGAAGAGTACGGGCGCGCGCCCGGGCTCGCAGTCGTCATTGTAGGCGATGATCCGGCATCCCGAGTCTACGTGAACAGCAAGAAGAAAGCGTGTGCTGGGTGCAGTATCTACTCTGAGGAGCATACCCTTCCGGCTAATGTCGCTGAGACTGAGCTACTGGATCTGGTGCGCCGCCTCAACTCCGACCCTAAGATCGACGGGATTCTGGTTCAACTCCCGCTGCCGGACCACATCTCTGAGGACAAAGTCATCGAGACGATTGCCCCGGCCAAAGATGTCGACGGGTTCCACCCGATCAATGTGGGGAATCTGGTTGTGGGCAAGCCGGCACTCAGGCCATGCACGCCTGCGGGGATCATGGAACTGATACGCCGAACCGGAGTGGAGCTCAAGGGCAAGCACGCAGTGGTAGTTGGCAGGAGCAATATCGTGGGCAAGCCGGTCGCGCTGATGCTGTTGGCACAACACGCCACAGTCACCATCTGTCACTCGCGCACCGTTGATCTGCCCTCCGTGTGTCGCACAGCAGATGTGCTCGTGGCGGCGGTGGGCAGGCCGGAGATGATAAAGGGAGACTGGATCAAGCCCGGCGCGGTCGTGATAGACGTGGGCGTCAACAGGATAGCCGAGAAGAAACTCGTGGGCGACGTGGACTTCGACGGAGCGAGCGCGGTTGCCGCCGCCATAACCCCGGTGCCCGGCGGTGTCGGGCCAATGACCATCGCCATGCTGATGCAGAACTGCGTGGAAGCGGCCTTTGCAGCCCAGAGGTAGCGGCTGGGGAGTTGATTGACAGTGGACTACGAGATCTACGACGTGATGATCATCGGAGCCGGCCCCGCCGGCATGTCGGCGGGTGTGAACGCGCGCGTCCGTGCCAAATCGGTGGCGCTCGTCTCCCGGAGGTTTGCGAGCCCGAGCCTTGCGAAAGCGCCGTCAGTCCATAACTACCTGGGCGTGGAGGAGATGTCGGGAACCGAGCTCTACTCACGCTTTCTGGAACATGCGCGCCGGGCGGAGGCACGGTTGGTGGAAGCCGATGTGACTGGCATCTACGACATGGGCGGCCACTTCTCGGCGCTCACGTCAGCCGGCGATATTTCCGCGCGCGCCGTCATTATCGCAACAGGGGCGGTACAATCGGCGTCGATTCCAGGCGAATCGGAGCTGCTCGGCGCGGGAGTCAGCTACTGCGCTACCTGCGATGGCCCTCTCTACCGGGGAAAGCGCGTAGTAGTGCTGGGATACACAGCCGAGGCGCGCGAAGAAGCCAACTTCCTCGCCGAGATATGCTCGGAGGTTACATACGTTGACCTGCAGCGTGGCAAGGCGGATAAGGGCACGCCTCTGGCGAATTCGGTCCGTGAGGTCGTCGGTAAGGTCGTGGGCATACGCGGCGAGAGCTTCGTTACCCACGTTGAGCTGGTGAGCGAGGAGATACCTGTCGACGGAGTGTTCGTGATACGCGAGTCAATTCCGGCGGAGCGACTCCTGGACGGCCTGGTCGTGACCGATGGCGCCATCGCAGTTGACCGCGAGATGGCTACAAGCGTATCCGGGGTGTTCGCCGCAGGCGACTGCACTGGGCGGCCATGGCAGGTAGCCAAGGCTGTAGGCGAAGGACTGGTGGCCGGGCTATCGGCCGCCCGATACGTCGACAGGGCCCTGGCGGCAGCGCGGGCAGAAGGCCGGTGAGGCCATGGATCAGCATCGCCGGCCTGAGCTTCCGGCGCGCACTGCGCCGATAATGCCTGGCGCTGAGCCCTACTCAATGGGACCGACTGACGCGCAGGTTGCCTGCCTTGCGGTGCACGGGTTCACCGGATCGCCGTACGAGATGAGGCCGTTCGCGGAGAGATTGGCGGCTCGAGGAGTTTACGTGGACGTTCCGCTCCTTCCAGGGCATGGCACGTCAGTGGAGGACATGAGTCGTACTTCCTTTCCGGACTGGGTGGCAGGGGCGGAAGCAGCCTATCTGGGCCTGGCAGCGCGGCGCGGGCGCAGTTTCGTGTTGGGATTCTCCATGGGCGGCCTCATAGCCCTCATGCTGGCTGCGCGCCACCGGGTGGACGGCGTTGTCGCGGTGTCTGCGCCTCTTCGCATCAGGGACCCGCGGGCGCGATTCCTGCCCCTGATCGCGCTGGTTCGCAAGTACGAACCTCCGATACCGCCACCTCCTCGGCCTGCGCCGCCAGCCGGGCAATCCGAGACTGGCGCAGAACGCAGGACTGTGTCATACTCGCAGAAACCGGTGGTATGCATACAGAGCCTGATCAGGCTAATGCAGGCGGTCAAGGCCGAAATGCCGCGCGTACAAGCGCCCCTTCTGGCAGTCTACGGGGCGAATGATCACACTGCCCCGCCCGAGGATGGGCAGTGGATCATTGATCACGCGGGTGGGGGCGCAGGCGCAGGCGCGAGCCGAGGCATGTCCGCCGGAGCGGGCCTGTGCCGGGGCCGAGAGGCGACGGAGGCACTGCGCAGGCTGATAGTGCTTGAAGACTCCGACCATTTCGGCGTTTTCGGGCCCGACCGTGACAGGCTGTTGAGTGAGGTGGAGGCATTCATCGTCGGCTAATCGTGCCGAACGCAGAGTGAACAACATGGTTGCGAACTGCTCCCAGAGGTGCATCAGGAAAAGTGTAGCGGCGGACCACGGGGTCGATGGGAAAACCTAGGTGACACGTTTTCGAACACGTTTTTGGCGATGTGTCTCCAAAACGAACAATGGGTGGTGCATAATCGAACGCATGGACGTATAAGACGCCTAAGGTGAAGCAGGCCTAACATATAACCCCATTGGAGCTGACGGCAAATGCCACGTAATAACATAATGACCCATGTCGCGGCCAGATCATCCCATCCTCCGCTTTTATGCAGGCATACGTGCCATTATGCACCACCCATTGTCCGGATTCGCGACACATCCGGCAAAACCCGTTCGTAATGTGAACACATATCAAAAGGCCAGGTAAACGGCCCTTTTCGTGGCGAACGCGCAGCGTACGGCGCATATATGTTGCCCACTATCGGGCGCGAAGCGTTCATTCCCACATCGGTTGCCCACAGGTGACTCAAGAAAGCTATCCCCTAGGGCCCAGCGCCGCCGCCTGGGGGCTCTTGATGCAGCTCCGGGGCGGGCCGAGCAGGGTGGGGTGGGGCAGGCAGAGGAGTAGCGGACAGCCTACCGGACGCTACCTCGCCAGGTTCCAGTCTTCGTTCTGGTACTTGGCGCGCAACTGCGATGCCAATTCCAGCTCAATCGGGGTTAGTTCG
Organism: Bacillota bacterium; assembly: GCA_019136685.1. Taxonomy (GTDB): domain Bacteria; phylum Bacillota; class DTU025; order DTU025; family DTU025; genus UBA5389. Next base: position 19,395 of record JAGVTS010000141.1, read on the forward strand.
CCTGGCTCAGCAGCTTCCATCACTTCGGACATGAACCCTGCGGCGATGGCATCGGCCAGTTGCGTCAGCAATCGCTCAGAGGAGATGCCCGTTGGGAACCCCGGGACGAATTCGCCCACTGTGGCCACACATCGCGATAGGTCCGCGCCCGAGCCATTCGGCATGCCCATAGCGGCTTCTACGGCCGTGAAGTCCATGGATATGGGGATAGATCCGTGCTGGAGGAAGGCCGAGCCCCTTCTGACCTGGGCGGATCCCACGATCTTGCGCCCTGCTGCCAACAGCTCGTAGGCTGACGGGGAATCGAAGCATGCCGCTGACCCGCCGATCCGGCCTTTGTGCTGGGTTCCGGCGCCGCGTTCGTCACTTTCCCCGCAGTCCCGATGGGCACGGCCGGCGTCGCGCGGCGCGAGCTCCACGGGGATTCCCATTCGAGCCAGGCCGGCCGCAAGCCCGTGGCTGAGTGTCAGGTAGGTGTCGAGTACACCTGTGCCGCTGCTGCCCGCGCCGGCCAATTCGGCCGCGCCCGCAATTACGGCGTAGGTCAGCTCATCATCATGCAGAACCGCGCGCCCTCCCGTGGGACGCCTGACGAAGTCGTAACCCAAGCTCGCGAGGGCGTCGAAGTCGAGCGACCTCCCGGCCCGCTGGAATCGGCCTATGGAAAGGCAGGCCGGCTTCCAAGTATAGAGCCGAAGTGTCGGGGGCGATTGCCCTTGGCGCACGGCCTCGAGTATCGATTCGTCGATAGCCATATTGGTAGCCCCGTCAGCTGCGGGCGAGTTGATGATCCTCCATACGGCAGAAACTTCTGTCATCGGGCCGATCTCCTCTCGATATTCGCCGATTCCGTCTGGGCGAGCCCTACGCGATCCAGCTCCACACCGTCCAGAGCCATTGTAAGAGCATCGTCGACCTCCGACGGGGTCAGCGGCCGAGGATAGTTGTACGGGATCTGGCCTGGGCGCTCATTGTAGTAGGGCCGGTTGCACCCGGGGCATCCGGATGTTTGGAAGGCCTCGCCCGACAGGCCCGCCGTCTCCTCTGCAGGACGTCGAAGTGCTATGCCCGACAGCCGACCTAATGAGAATCGAAGGTCCGGAGGACCCTCGGCGGCCTTATCCAGAAAAACACGCTTCAGCAGGTAGCAGACGAGTTGGATCCGGCGATATGAGTTCAGGTCAGGCGGTTGCCTCTGGGCCAGGCGAGTGCCTGGAAGCGGGGTGAAGGCGAACAGCCCCACGGTGACTCCCTGCTGGTACATGGATGACGCGAGCGAGATTATCTCTTCTTCGGTTTCGCCCAGCCCGGCTATGAGGTGGGTGCTGATGCGCTCGGGGAAGCGGCGCGCGCATTCGCGGATCAAGCTAAGCGCCCGCGACATGTCGTGCCCTCCCTTAATGCTGCGGTACAGCTGCTCGTTGCACGCGTCGATGGGAAGGGCTACCTTCTCGGCGCCCGCTTCCATCAGGGCTGCCACCTGTTCGATCCGGGCCGTGGCCGAGTAGGACACGCTTACAGGCACCGACGGTCCCACTGCGCTCCGGAGCAGCTTCACGGCGGCAATCGATCTTTCGAACGCCCCAGGCGCGCCCACAACCTGTGCACAGGCCCTCTGTACTCTGCCGTCGCCTGCCGCAGCGCCAAGAGCCTGGGCCAGATCATCTGCTGGGAATTCGGGCCAGGTCACGCGGGAGAGCCTATCGTTTGGCGCAGCGCTGCTGCGCGCCTGAGCACAGAAGGCGCAGTCATGGGCACATCGTTCGCCTATCATCACGTATGCACATGTTGGTTCATCGAACGACGTGATAGGCGAGAGCCCCAGAACGCTTGCGGTGCCGGCTGATACTCTGACCCTATCCAGTTCATCGTGTCCCATGCTTCATCCGCTCCTACGAACTGATACTTACGAGAACCGTTGACTCCCCGGCAGCGAGGCGTCAACGGTTCTCGGCGCACTCTGTAGCTCGCGATACCTACGATTCCCTGGTGTACCGCAGTATGGGCTTTCGTGCGGCGGCTGTCTCGTCCAGCCGGCCGACGGGTGTGTGATGCGGTGCATCGTGCAGTACCTCAGGATGTTCTTCGGCTTCCCTTGCTATCTTGATCATCGCGTCGATGAACCGGTCTAGCGTCTCGCGGCTCTCCGTCTCAGTAGGCTCGATCATCATAGCCTCGTCCACGATGAGCGGGAAGTATATTGTCGGCGCATGGAATCCGAAGTCCAGCAGGCGCTTAGCGATGTCAAGCGTGCGCACCCCATGTTCGCGCTTTTGCCGTGTTCCTGCCAGCACGCACTCGTGCTTGCAGTCGCGGTCATACGGGAGATCATAGTAGGGCTGGAGCTTACGCATGACGTAATTGGCGGCCAGCACTGCGTGTTCACTTGCAGCCTTGAGGCCGTCGGGCCCCATGGACCGGATGTAAGCCCAGGCCTTGACTACGACGCCGAAGTTGCCGTTGAACGAGTGAACCCGTCCTATCGACTTCGGCCTATCGTAGTCCCACACGTACATACCCGTGGCATCGTCCAGCTTAACCAGGGGGGCCGGCAGGAACGGCTCCAGGAATGACTTGACTCCTACCGGTCCTGCGCCGGGGCCTCCGCCTCCGTGCGGTGTGGACAGGGTTTTGTGCACGTTGAGGTGTACTACGTCGAATCCCATGTCTCCCGGGCGCGACTTGCCCATGATCGCGTTGGCGTTGGCGCCGTCGTAGTAGAGCAACGCGCCGCACCCGTGGACCAACGCTGCTATCTCACGGACGTTCTCCTCGAACAAGCCCAGGGTGTTGGGGTTGGTGAGCATGAGCGCGGCAGTGCTCGGCCCAACTTTGGACCTGAGGTCGCCTACGTCCACGTTGCCCCGCTCGTCCGACTTGACCACTACGATTTCCATCCCGGCGCCTGCAGCGCTGGCCGGGTTGGTGCCATGGGCTGAGTCGGGCACAAGCACCTGCGTGCGATGTTCGCCTCGCGATTCGTGGTATGCCCGGATCACAAACAGGCCGGTGATCTCTCCGTGCGCGCCTGCCGCCGGCTGGAACGTGAAGCGACTCATCCCGCACAGCTCCGACAGGTATCGATCCATGGAGTAGAGGAGTTCCATTGCCCCCTGCACGGTTGCTTCATCTTGATCGGGATGGATTTGGGCGAATCCGGGCATGCGTGCGGCATCCTCGTTCACTTTGGGGTTGTACTTCATGGTACACGAGCCCAGTGGGTAGAACCCATTGTCTACGGAGTGGTTCAGCTGCGAGAGGTTGACGAAATGCCTCACCACGTCCATCTCGCTCACCTCCGGCAGACCCGGAGGGTCATTCCTCAGGACATGCGCTGGGAGGAGCGAACTCAGGTTCGGAGTGGGTACCTCCGGGGCCGGAAGGCTGGCCGCGGTCCGCCCCGGCGAAGAGAGTTCGAAGATCAGCGACTGCGGGCCTTTCATGCTAGCACCTCCAGTTCCCGGATGAGTGTGTCGAGCTGTTCGCGAGTACGCCGTTCAGTAACCGCCCACAGCGTGCACCCTGAAAGCTCCGGATACTCGCACCCGATGGGTTTGCCGCCAATTATCCCGGCAGCTAGGAGTTCCTCGTTCATGTCGTCGGCGCACACTGAAGGGCGCACAACGAATTCGTTGAAGAAGGGCCCGGATAGGGGGATTGTGAAACCGGCGACGGACTCTATCCGATCGCGTAGGTAGTGGGCTCTGTACAGGCAAGTCTCAGCGACTTTGCGTAGCCCGGCCGGACCCATCAGGCTCATATATATGGTGGATGCTAAGGCGCACAGGGCCTCATTGGAGCAGATGTTGCTGGTGGCACTCTCGCGCCGGATGTGTTGCTCCCGCGCCTGAAGCGTGAGCACGAACCCTCGCCGGCCGCTGCTATCTACCGTCTGGCCAACTAGACGGCCCGGCATTTTCCGCATCAGCTTGCCGGTGGTTGCGAAGAACCCCAGCAGCGGGCCGCCGAAGCTCATGGGTATCCCCATAGATTGCCCTTCCCCCACGGCGATATCGGCCCCATATGATCCGGGCGGCGCCAGAATCCCCAGCGAGATCGGGTTTACCACCGCCACAAAGAGGCCGCCCGCGGCGTGAATCGCCGCCCCCAACTGCTCCATCTCTTCCACGATGCCGAAGTAGTTGGGCGACTGGACTATGAGGCAGGCAGCGTCGGCCGCAAGATCCGCCGGCACCCGCGAGACCGGGGTTATGCCCCGGCGCTTGCAGAAGTCGATTTCAACCACGTCGATGCCGCGGGGCGCGGCGTACGTCTGTAGAACCTGCCGGTATCTGGGGTTGACTGCCCTTGACACAAGCACTTTGTTCCGTCTGGTGGAGGCGCATGACATTATAGCCGCCTCGGCAGTGCCGGTGCCGGCGTCGTACATGGACGCGTTGGATACCTCCATGCCGGCCAGTTCCGAGATCATGGTCTGGTACTCAAAGATTGCCTGCAGTGTGCCCTGGCTTACCTCGGCCTGATAGGGGGTGTAGGCTGTGTAGAATTCACTCCTGCTTATCAGATGGTCCACTGCGTTTGGGATGTAGTGGTCGTAGATACCGGCCCCGAGGTAGGACGCGCATTCGTCGGCGTTAGCGCACTTCGATGAGAGGCGCGACAGTTCCGGCATGAGTTCGGCTTCAGTGAGCGCAGCCGGCATGGCTAGCGGTCGATCCAGCTTGAACTCCGGCGGAATGTCGGCGAAGAGGTCGTCGATGCAGCTTGCGCCCACGGCTTCTAGCATCGCCTCGACATCGGCCCGAGTATTGGGAATGTACCTGTGCGGCGAGCCCATCAGTGGCTGGCCTCCTTCACGAACTCGTCATACTCCGTGCGATCCATGAGGGCGTCCAGCTCCTTGGGGTCGCTCATTTCAACTCGGGCAATCCACCCTTCATCCATGGGACTCTCGTTCAGCAGACCGGCGTCGTCGTCGAGAGCCTCGTTCGCTTCGACAACTTCGCCCGATACCGGAGCGAACACATCCGATGCCGCTTTCACCGATTCTACCGCGGCGAGTCGTTCACCCGCGCGGACCTCATCGCCGATCACGGGGAGTTCAACGTACACCAGATCGCCCAGTTCCTGCACGGCGAAGTCGGTGATGCCGACAGTGGCTATGTTTCCTTCGACTTTGACCCACTCATGGTCACGAGTGTACTTCACTGCAGACATTTTCACACTACTCCTTCCTGTAAGCCTTCTTGTAGAATGGAGTCTTGACCACAGTGGCCGGCACGGCCTTGCCCCGGATGTCGATGGCGAGTTCCGCGCCAACCTGCGTGTGTTCCGTGGATATCAGGGCCATCGCGAGACCCTTGCTGAAGGTGGGCGAGAACATCCCGCTCGTGATGCGACCTATCTCCTGGCCCGCAGCCATCACGGGGTAGCCTTCGCGCGGCACGCCGCGCCCGGTGAGCTCCAGGCCCGCCACACGGGAGGGCAGCCCCTGCTGTTTCTGGGCTGCAAGCGCCTCGCGCCCGATGAAGTCGGATTTGCCGAGCTTGACGAAGAAACCCAGATTGCCCTGGAGTGGCGAGATGTCCTGTGAGATCTCATGGCCGTACAGGGGCAGAGCTGCCTCGAAACGGAGCGAGTCGCGGGCGCCCAGCCCTGCCGGGATCAGCCCATCTCCCTTGCCCGACTCCAGGAGAGTATCCCAGATATGGCGGGCGTCTTCCGGCTTGCAGTAGATCTCAAAGCCATCTTCGCCGGTATACCCAGTGCGCGACACCAAGCATTCTCGCCCCGCGATCGTCGCCTCGGGAAGGCACCAGAAGAACTTGACCGAGCCCAGGTCGCAAGCGGTGTTCCTCTGCAGAATGGTCTGCGCCGCAGGGCCCTGTATCGCTATCTGAGCTACCTGCGGAGAGATGTTCCTGACTGTTACATCATATCCTGACGCATTACGAGTAATCCAGTCATAGTCTTTGTCAGTATTCGAGGCGTTAACTACCAGCCAGTAGTCGTTCTCGCATACTCGGTAGATGAGTATGTCATCGACTACGCCTCCGTCGGGGTAACACATGGGGCTGTAAACGATCTGGTGGACTCGCATCTTCGAGCAGTCATTGGTCACCAGATGCTGGATGAAGGCCATGGCGTCCGGCCCTGTCAGGTGAATTTCGCCCATATGCGACACGTCAAACAGCCCCGCCCGTTCCCTCACAGCGCGGTGTTCTTCAAGAATACTGGTATACTGCACGGGAAGAGCCCAGCCGCCGAAGTCGACTGTTCGCCCGCCTGCCTCCACGTGCGCCTCATACAGTGGGGTTTTGCGGAGTTCCAACATCACGCCACCTCCTCATTCTGCACCAAGAACATGCTCTGATTGATATTCATTGTGCCTTTCCAAACTCCTTCTGATTAGCTGACTAATAAGCCAATCGATTAGCCTGCGTCCCGTGTCGCGCTATCCGCAAAGTGGGAGGAACGGGCATCATAAGGGGCGAATACAAGAGCAGGTTCACGCTGATATCAGCGGCCAATAGCTAGGAGGAGCAAGAGTATGCATGATATCGCAATAATCGGCGGCGGTCCCGGGGGCTACGTATGCGCCATCAGGGCTGCCCAGAATGGGCTGTCAGTCGCTCTAGTGGAAAAAGGCCAGCTCGGAGGCGTGTGCCTCAACCGCGGTTGTATACCTACGAAGGCTCTCGCGCATGTCGCGGACGTCATGGATGCGGCGAGTCGTGCTGCGGAACTGGGCCTCATTATCCCGGAAGTACGCTTGGACTTCGCCCGGGTCATGGCTAGAAAAGACAGGGTGGTTGCCAGGCTGCGCGGCGGAGTTGGTCTGCTACTCAAGAGGCGCAAGATCGACGTGTTCAGCGGCACGGGCACGCTTGCAGGCACGCGCGCAGTCGAGGCGACGGCCCGAGACGGGTCAACTACGCGCATTGAAGCCCGCAACATAGTCATTGCCACAGGGTCCGAACCTGTTGCTCCAAGGATGTTCGGCTATGACGGCGCCAATATGCTCACCAGCGACGATGTCCTGAGACTGAAGGAACTGCCGGAGAGCATGCTGATCATTGGAGCCGGAGTAATCGGATGCGAATTCGCCAGCATCTTCCGGACGTTCGGATGCGAGGTTACTATGGTCGATATTATGCCCAACATACTGCCTATGGTCGATGAGGACGTGGCCAACACGGTGCGAGCGGCCTTCGCGAAGCGAGGCATTCAGATACATACCGGCACGAAGATAACGTCAGTGAAGGTCGCCGACGGCCGAGTCGAAGCCGCCTGCGAGGACGGAAAGACACTGGTGGCCCAGAAGGGTGTACTCTCGGTGGGGCGCCGTCCTACTACAGGCGGAGTCGGCGCTGCCGATGTGGGAATCGACACAGGCGATGCAGGCGAGATCATCGTCGACTCGCGGATGCGAACCAACGTGCCGGGAGTCTGGGCCATAGGCGATGTCACAGGCAAGTCTCAGCTGGCCCATGTGGCTTCTGCACAGGGCTTGGCAGTGGCAGCCAACGTGGCGGGCCAGAGCCGCAGCGTGGAGTATTATGCCGTCCCGAACTGCATATTCACGAACCCGGAGGTTGCCGCGGTGGGCGTGTCGGAACGGGGCGCGCAAGAGTCCGGCATCGACTACCGTGTGGGCAAGTTCCCCTTCGTTGGGTCAGGCAAGGCCGTTGCCATGGGAGCGCCGGAAGGGTTCGTGAAGATCATAGCCGACGGCACAGGCCGCGTAATCGGAGGCCAGGTGGTGGGGGCGCACGCTTCCGACCTCATTGCCGAGATAGCCCTGGCAGTATCGCGTCGTCTCAAGCTAGAGGATATCGAGCAGACCATCCATGCTCATCCCACTCTGGCTGAGTCTACGGCAGAGGCGGTCGAGGCAACTATGGGGCAGGCAATACACATTTGATGCCGTCTTTTCTCTGATCACGCCCTAGACCAATCTACATGTTTCACGCTGCCCGCGTGCTAAAATCATCCATGGCATCAACGTAGTGTACATAAGAGACGCCGCCCGTAGGCGGCGTCGGCATGTGCCGGAGGGTGACGTGGATGGCAGACGAACGCGTGGGAGTGTTCAGGAGAGAAAAGGGGCGTGCAGGCGGCGCGCCCAGCCCACGCAAGAAACGTAGCGATGCGCGCGCGCCCCGGTGGAGCCGTTCTCGCCTTCGCGTCGCGCGTCCCTTGAGATTCGCCGCATTTGGCGCCGCAGGCTTCCTGGCAGGAATCGCCAGGTTGTTCGGCGCCTACTCTCCTTTCGGCATAGTAGCCGTGGGCGCCGCGGCAGCGTGCTGCGACTGTGATGCGGTCCGCGTCATGCCGGTCGTTGCAGGCGCGCTTGTGGGCGGTGCGTTCTCCGGCGGGCCTACTCAGGTGGTGGCCTTGGCGGTATCGTCGGCACTCTTCCTCGCGCTTCCCGAGCGAGCTAGGAAATGGACAGCGTGGTCTGCAGGGCTTGGCGTGTTTGTCGCGTCTTTCATAGGAGCGGTGTTTGCCCAGGCCATAGTGGGGCAAGGCGTGCACTTGCCTGTGGCGGCCTTGTCCGAAGCGGCGATTGCCGGCGCCGCAGCCGCAGCAATAGTACCGGCGGCGCGAGCTCTAGTGGGCCCCGGAGGAGCCTTGCACCTTCCCTCGCGCCTAGATGGAGCCGCCCTCCTGCTGGTTGCCGGAATTGTCTGCGCCGGGCTGGGTCGGCTTTCGTGTTCAGGCGTGTCACCCGGGGCAATCCTGGCCTTCTACGTATCGGCGCTCGCGGGGGTGATGGCCGGCCCAGGCAGCGGGGCCATTGCAGGGGGCGTGGTTGGGATGGCCATGTCTGCAGCCGGCGACATGCACGTGATCATCGCGGGGGCCACTGCCGCCGCCGGCGCCGCGGCCGGCATCATGGGCAGGCAGGGCAGAGCCTTCGCGGCCTTGACGATACCGCTGTCGGCGATGTTGGCCGGGCGGCAGCTCGGAACAGGCGGCGAACTGACCGGGTTTCTCATTGAGGCATCTGCAGCTGCGATCCTGCTGATGGCGACCTCGGGAAGATGGGTGGGGGAAATCGCCTGGAGGCTTCCGCGCGAGGCCAGTTCAGCTGGGCTTCAGGACGAGTACCGCGCCCGGGTGCACCATCTGGTATCTGAAAGCCTGCTCACGGACGCAAGGACTTTTCAGGACCTAACGCTTGCGTACAGCGGCGCACCCCTAGAGCCCTTGGAGTCGGCGGGACGGCGATCGTCTGCACCCTCGTCGGCGACCGCGGTCGACGACGACTGGCCGCAGGACATAGCATCATCAGTCGCGGCCGTAAGGGCCCGGGCGTGCTCGGGCTGCGCATCCTACAACCTGTGCTGGAAGGAGCTCTTTTTCCGCACCTATCGGGAGATAGTAGATGCATTGGCCGTGGCCGAGCTGTACGGAGAGGTTGATGCAGCAGGGTTGCCTCAGGGGCTTGGGAGCAGGTGCTCTCGCCGGGAGGCGCTTGCTGCGGCGTCCGCTCGAGTTGGACGGCCGATGGCGGCGGCGGGCGCCGGAGCTGCTCAGCCGGCCCAGACTTCGTTCTCGGTGTCGCGCGAGGCTGCTGCAGCTATGTTGTCGCTACAGACGGCGGGGGTCGCCCGTGCCCTGACTCGCGCGGCGATGCAGGCGCAGTTGGTGGTGGCATCCGATGAAGATACGGAGCGCGAGGTTCGGGGACGTCTCAAGCGGGCCGGTATCGAGGTGAAGTGCGTGAGCGTCTCCCGCACCGGGCGTGAAGGCCTCGAGGTGCAGGTGGTACAGGCGGCGTGCGGCAGCGACGACGAGTGCGTGCGCACCGTGGCCCCGGTCGTGTCAGGTGCGGTGGGGCGTGCTATGTCGGTGTGTGACCGCCAGTGTCGATCTCGAGTGTCCGGGGAGGCGCCGGCCGAGTGCATTGTGCGTCTGGTGTCAGCGCGCCGGTACTCCCTGGAGACGGAGTCGCTTTCGTCGCCAGGACTCGAAGATGATGTGAATGGAGATTCTCATCTCCTGACCAACCTGGGAGACGGCAGGGTAGCGATACTTATCTCAGATGGAATGGGTGTGGGTCAAGCGGCATCGACGCAGAGCCGAGCCGCGGTATCGGCTCTAGCCCGACTACTCGCAACCGGGCTGGACGCTGCCTTCGCTGTTGAGAATGTGAATGCTCTCATGTCGCTTCGTCCGAGCCCGGGCCCCTTCGCAACGCTGGACGTCGTGATCATGGATCTTCACACCGGTAGTGCCGAGATAATCAAGGCAGGGGCCCCCCCTACCTACATTAGGCGAGGCTCGCGCGTGATAGCTTTGGGCGCGCCTTCGGCGCCTGCAGGCGTGTCGATTCCGGCACACACTGCCAGTTTCCATAGTGTCCTGGAGGAAGGCGACATCATCGTGCTGGCCACCGACGGGGTGACTGAGGGCCGCAGCGACCTGCTAGACGTCGATGCCGAGCTGGCTCGCGTTATCCAGCAAGCCCCGGGCGGAAGCGCGCTCAGCGTGGCGCAGACAGTGATGAACTGGGCCCGAGCGGGAACGCCCATACGAGGCGGGTCCGGGCAAGGGCCGTTCAGAGACGACATGACGGTCTTCGTGGGCAGGTTGGCGAAGGCGACGGCCACGGCAGGGATAGGAGCGTGTATTGTGGAAACGTCTATCCCGGAGGGTGAGGCTCATGGGCCGTAACGATCTGGATAGAATCGCCATGAAGACAGTGCGCAAATACTCGATGATCGACCACGGCGACGGCGTGGTAGTCGGTGTGTCGGGCGGGCCGGATTCTGTAGCTCTCCTTCATTTCCTCAACTCGATTGCCTCACGGTACAGCCTTCAGCTTCACATAGCCCACATCAATCACATGATCCGCGGGGCCGGCGCCGACGAAGACGAGCGGTTCGTGGAAGAACTGGCGCGCTCGCTCAGTATACCCATTACTGTGGCGAGGGTCGACGTGCCTCGGCTGGCAAGGCAACTTGGGGTTACCGTAGAGGATGCGGGACGCGATGCCCGCTACGGGCTGTACCGCAAGATTTGCGTCGAGCGAGGGTTCTCTCGCGCGGCGGTGGCTCACCACGCGGACGACCAGGCCGAAACTGTACTCATGCGCATACTTCGCGGTGCCGGCCTGCGCGGGCTGGCCGGTATCCCGCCCATTCGTGAGCTGGGTGAGAAGGTCACGGTGATCAGGCCGTTTATCGAGGTGTCGCGGGCGCAGATAGAGAAGTACTGTGCGCAGCGGGGGCTCGCGACGCGCACCGACCCGACGAATGTGGACACGCAGTACTTCCGCAACAAGGTGCGCTGCGAACTCCTGCCGCTTTTGGAGCGCGAGTACAACTCGAATATCCGTGCCGGCCTGGCGCGGCTTGCGCGCCTTGCGTCCGATGACGAGCAGTATCTGGAGGAGCAGGCGATCCGGCTTCTCGATGCAGCCAGAGCTGCCGGCAGCGCCGGCGCCGTCGGCCGGCGAGGGGGGCCGGCGCGGGTGGAACTGGACCGTGAGATGATGCGACAAGCCGCAGCGCCAGTTGCCTCACGTGCGTTTGCGCTGGCCTTCGCTGAGGCTACCGGAGGAAGGCGCGATCTCTACTGGCCCAACATAGAGGCCATGGCGGCTCTGGCGAAGGTCGGGAACGTAGGGAATTCAACAGACCTGCCCGGAGGCGTACGGGCGCGTCTGACGTACGATACAATAGTGATAGAACCTGTCGCAGAGGATGCCGAGGACGCGGCCTACGCGAGATTGACCGGTCGAGATGGATCGCGCGAACCCGCTTTGCCCGCGGAACCGGCCGAGGTCGGCGTGTCTGTGCCGGGCGCCGTCCCTCTGGTATGGAGTGGGATCACAGTCTACGCTGCTCGGGGCGAAGGCCCGGCCCGAGGGGGTGACGTGGACGGCGGCGCTCCTCCGGGCCTTGATGAGTTGGCCTGCATGGCCAATCGCGCGCTGACTGACTCAGGATTTCCGGGGCTGTGCGTGAACGCGTCCAATATCGGCCGGGAGTGGGCAGTGTTCGATGCCGACCAGGTCGACTTGGACGCCCTGGTTGTCCGCCCATGGCGCTCGGGCGATAGGATCTATCCGTTCGGGATGGCGGGGGCGAAGAAGCTGTCTGATCTGTTTGTGGATGAGAAGGTGCCGCGGCCCGTTCGATCGCGCCTCCCTGTGCTGGCTATTGGCGATGAGGCACTGTGGGTCGTAGGTGTAAGGGCCAGTGGAAGAGGGGCAGTCGTTTCTTCGACGAGGCGTCTGGTCGTCTTCGTGGCCGATATGGACGATTGCGTCGATGATGCATAAGCCGGTTGAGATGGAAACCATACAGCCATGTGTTTCGTTGTTATAGAAAAGACGCTGTGCTATAATGAGTTCACGCACAACGGGAATTATCTAGTATTTGGGATTGCATTTGCAGCATGCACCTGAATTAGTCGGGGAAGGAGGAAGGCGCATACATCGTGATGCCCTCACACAGGGGGCTTCTTGCGCCTACTTGCGGTGAACAACAGGCTTATGAAAAACCTTGCTCTATGGCTGTTGCTCGGCCTCATAGCAGTCTCCATATCGAACTCGTTCTTCATGGGCAAGCCCCGCATCGACGAGATCTCGGCCAGTCAGTTCATGAAATACTGGCAAGACCGGAAGGTCACGCAACTTGAGATAGTCGGTGACAATGCAATCCGGGGCACTCTGGACGATGGACGAAAGTTCAAGCTGTACTACCCCGATGTGAAGGGCCTGGTCGAGGATGTTCGAGATGACCCGCAACTTGCATCGCGCGTCGAAGTCAGCATGACTCCTGAGTCCCAAGGGGCCTGGTGGATAGCGCTCATACCGAACGTGATATCGATAGTCCTTCTTTTTGCTGTGTTCTTCTTCATCATGAACCAGCTTCAGGGCGGGGGCAACAAGGCGATGCAGTTCGGGCGGAGCCGAGCCAAGCTTCACGCCAGTGAGCGTGGCCGCGTGACATTTGAAGACGTAGCTGGGGTGGATGAGGTCAAAGAGGAACTCATGGAAATCGTGGACTACCTGAAGCACCCCAAGCGATACATCGAACTCGGAGCCAGAATACCCAGGGGGATTCTACTTGTGGGGCCTCCCGGAACCGGCAAGACCCTACTAGCCAAGGCTGTGGCGGGCGAGGCGGACGTGCCTTTCTTCAGCGTCAGCGGTTCCGATTTCGTGGAAATGTTCGTGGGCGTGGGCGCGAGCCGCGTGCGCGATATGTTCGATCAGGCGAAACGGAACGCTCCGTGCATAGTGTTCATAGACGAGATTGATGCCGTGGGGCGGCAGAGGGGCGCCGGGCTAGGCGGTGGGCACGATGAGCGTGAGCAGACCCTCAACCAATTGCTCTTTGAGATGGACGGATTCGATCCTAATTCCGGGATCATCATTCTGGCCGCGACCAACAGGCCAGATGTCCTTGACCCCGCACTACTGCGTGCGGGCAGATTCGACCGGCATATAGTGGTGGATGCACCCGACCAGCGCGGCCGGGAGGAGATACTCAAGATCCATGCCAAGAACAAGCCTCTTGAACCGGATGTTGACCTCAAAGCGCTGTCAAAGCGCACTCCCGGTTTCACCGGCGCTGACCTTGCGAACCTGCTGAACGAAGCGGCGCTGCTGGCGGCCAGGGGCAACAAGAAGAAAGTGGCCATGGCTGAGATGTCGGAGGCGATAGAGCGAATAGTGGCGGGCCCTGCCAAGAAGGGCCGGATCATGAGCGAGCGCGAGAAGGATCTGGTCGCTTACCATGAGTCGGGCCATGCGGTGCTGGCTCATCTCCTGCCCGGAGCCGATCCGGTTGTCAAGGTGTCGATAGTTGGCCGAGGACGGGCTGGAGGCTACACCCTGATGATACCGGAGGACGACAGGAGATACCGGTACGCCACTAAGTCTGAGATCATGAATGACATCGTAGTGGCCCTGGGCGGTCGGGTCGCGGAAGAGTTGGTGCTGGGCGAGATTAGCACCGGCGCCGGCATTGACCTGGAGCGTGTGAGCAAGACCGCTCGCAAGATGGTCACCGAGTACGGCATGAGCGACCTAGGTCCGATGACGTTCGGCCGCAGCCAGGAGGAGCAGGTTTTCCTGGGGCGCGACATCTCCCGCGACCGCAACTACAGTGAAGAGGTGGCCGCGAAGATCGACGAAGAGGTCCACAAGATAGTCACCGCGGCCCACGATCAGGCGCGGCAGATACTCTCCGATAACATCGACAAGCTGCACATTCTGGCTCAGACCCTGAAAGAGCAGGAGACAGTCGAGGGAGAGGAACTCGAGGGCCTACTTGCAGATGCGACCGGCGAGAGCCGGGAGGGATTGACAGGCACGCAATCGGCTGCTCGGGCAGCGGGATCGGGATCAGGGGCTTCAACTCCATCAGCCGGGGATGCCCGGGGCGCCCTGGCCGCCATTGAGGATAGGCTGAAATCAGGCGGGAAGCGCGAGCCCAGTCCGGAGGGAGCGCCGGCCTGAAGCCGGATTGGCCGGCCTTGCTGCCCAGTTGGATAAGCTTTTGCATTCAGCCGCGTTGGCGCAGAGTCTCCACAGATGCGCCGACGCGGCTATGTCTGGTCAACAACCCGATAGGGATCATCTTGATATACACGGCGGTTCATTGAGGGGATGAGAGCGGGCAATATCAGGGGCTGACAGGTTATCAAGTCTGGGCAAGGGAGGAATACCGGTATGACGCATGCTGAGAAACAGGCAGCCGAGATGTGGCAGGATATCATGCCCATGAGCGGTATTGTGGAGAACCGGATGATCGAGTGCGTGGCCGCCCTGGAAAAGCGGGGTTACGACGTGTCAGAGGCAAGGAGGCTGATCCCTGCGGGGTGGGAGGCGTACAACTCCGGCGATTACTGGGCTCTTCAGAAAGTGATTGCGATGATTTGGGAGGCTCTGCGTCGTGCCCCCAAGATGGTGAATGACGATCATAAGCCGGACACGTGGGACGAACTCAAGAAGAGCTGGACGGCTGCCGAGCATCCCGCAATCTACAATGTGGATGAAGGGAATCGGGCTTACCGTGACAAAGTATACGGCGCGTGGTACGGCAAATGCATAGGCTGTGCCCTGGGCGACCCGTCGGCCGGATGGCCCAGCGCAAAAGTGCGCAAAGAGCGCGGTTGGGCTGGCGACTACCTGCGGAAGCCGGACACGAGGAACGATGACATCAACTACCAGATTATCGTGTTGCACTGCATCGATGAACACGGCGCGGGCTTTACCAGCAGAGATCTGGGGTATGAATGGGTGCAGCATCTGGAACTAGACAAGACCTACACCGCTGAGAGGCAGGCTCTTGAGAACCTTCACCGGGGTCTCATACCGCCGTATTCGGCGCGTGAGAACAACCCCTTCTGCGACTGGATCGGAGCTCAGATGCGTGGCGAGGTGCATGGGCTTATCGCCCCGGGCAGGCCTGAACTCGCGGCCGAGCTGGCGTACAAAGACGCTATCGTTTCGCATGTCAAGGAAGGCGTCTACGGGGAAGTCTTTAACTCGGTCATGGTGAGCCTGGCGTTTGTTATGGATGACATCAGCGAGATCGTCAACCGGGCGCTCGGGTATGTCCCCAGAAACAGCGACTTTGCGTCAGTTGTCCGATCGACAGTGGCCAAGTGCAAGGAGCGCGGCCGATGGGAGGATGTGCTCGACTGGATCGACCAGGCCTACGGCGATCTGCACTGGATACACACCTTCCCGAACGCTGCGATTGTGGTAATGAGTTTGCTTTTCGGAGGAGGCGACTTTAGCAAAAGCGTCTCCATGGCGGCCAGCTGCGGTTGGGACTGCGACTGCAGTACCGGGCAGGTGGGCGCTACAGTCGGAGCCCTCATAGGCGAGCGTGCCATCCCCGCGAGGTGGAAGGAGCCTATTGCGGGTCGTCTGGATACGGATGTCATAGGCTTTGCCAGCATCCAGCTTGATAGACTCACTGATTGGACGTGTGATGTCGCGCGGAGGATTGCCCGGGCATAGGGCGAACGAAGGGACTGAAGCTGCTGCAATGGGTGTATGCATTGACGGCGCCGGCCTATCCATACCGGATGTTGTTGCGGTAGCCAGAGGCGGTGCGCCGGTATCGCTTGACCCCGGCGCACGCCTGCGGATACAGCGGGCCGCAGCGTATGTGGATACACTTCTCAGGCGCGAAAGGCCTGTGTATGGAGTGACGACCGGATTCGGCAGGTTCGCCGATGTTGTGATCTCGCCTGACGATTCGGCAGCCCTGCAGAGAAACCTGTTGCTGTCGCATGCGTCGGGCGTTGGAGAGCTCCTGCCCGACGAGGTGGTGCGGGCGGTTCTGCTCCTTCGGGCGAATGCCCTGGCATGCGGATACTCAGGCGCCCGGGCCGAAGTCGTCGACACTCTCATAGCCATGCTTAACCAGGGCGTACACCCGCAAGTGCCGTCACAGGGTTCAGTGGGCTCAAGCGGCGATCTGGCGCCCCTTGCCCATACCATGCTGGTGGTCATAGGCGAGGGCATGGCGCGATATGCGGGCGAGGCTTTGCCGGGAGCGGAGGCCATGGCGCGCGCGGGGATCCCCGTGGTCGCTCTGCGCGCCAAGGAAGGACTGGCCCTGATAAACGGTACCCAAGTCATGACCGCCATAGGTTCTCTTGCGGTGCATGACGTGTGGGTCCTAGCCAGGGCCGCGGATGTTGCAGCGGCAATGACTACTGAGGCTCTGCGCGGCACGACATCCGCCTTCGATCCCAGGGTTCAGGCGGTGCGACCCCATCCTGGGCAGGCGGCGTCGGCTCGCAACCTGCTCCGGCTGATGGAAGGGAGCTCCATTCGCGAGTCCCACAGGGATTGCCCGAAAGTGCAAGACGCCTATTCGCTCCGGTGCGCGCCCCAGGTGCACGGGGCTGCGCGAGACGCCATAGAGTACGCCCGCCGGGCGGTGGAGCGGGAGATGAACTCGGCCACCGACAATCCTCTGGTTTTTCCCGAAGACGGCGATGTGATCTCAGGGGGCAATTTCCACGGGGAGCCGGTGGCTATGGCCATGGACTTTCTGGGCATTGCAGCGTCCGAGCTGGCCTCCATATCCGAGCGCCGCACTGAGAGAATGGTCAACCCGCAGCTGTCGGGGCTGCCGCCATTTCTGACTGAGCATGGCGGGCTGAATTCCGGCATGATGATAGCCCAGTACACCGCGGCCGCACTGGTCTCGGAAAACAAGATACTGGCGTCGCCTGCGGTGGTCGACTCCATACCGACTTCGGGCAACCAGGAGGATCACGTGAGCATGGGTACGATAGCGGCGCGCAAGGCGAGGCAGATCGCTGTGAATGTCGCGAACGTTCTCTCCATTGAGATAATGTGCGCTGCGCAGGGCATCGATTTCCTGGCTCCGCTTGAGCCGGGCGCGGGCGCTCTAGCGGCGCATGGGGCTGTGAGGGCCCGGGTACCGCATCTTGATCACGACAGGGTGCTCGCGTCTGACATTGCCCGTATTCGAGAGCTGATCCAGGACGAGGCTTTGTTGTGCGCGGTGGAACAGGCTGTGGGCCGGCTGGAGTGAACTGCGCTCGAGAGTATGGTCATGAAAACGTATATACGGCTGGGGGTATCGGCAGATGTCAAGAGTCATAAGGGCTCCGCGCGGGACTGAGATCTCGTGCAAGGGGTGGCAGCAGGAAGCGGCGCTCAGGATGCTCATGAACAACCTCGACCCTGATGTTGCTGAGCGGCCGGATGACCTGGTAGTGTACGGAGGTCATGGAAAGGCTGCACGCAGCTGGGAGGCGTTCGATGCCATCGTTCGATCGCTTCGGGACCTCGAGGCCGATGAGACGTTGCTCGTTCAGTCGGGCAAGCCGGTTGCGGTGTTCCGGTCGCATGAAGACGCGCCCCGCGTCTTGATTTCCAACGCCATGCTCGTGCCGCACTGGGCCACCTGGGAGAAGTTCTGGGAACTCGAAGCGATGGGCCTGACTATGTACGGGCAGATGACCGCAGGCAGCTGGATCTACATCGGAACCCAGGGAATCCTGCAAGGAACATATGAGACCTTCGCGGCGGCGGCGCGCAAGCACTTTGGCGGCAGCCTCAAGGGCAGACTGGTGCTGACGGCGGGGCTCGGGGGCATGGGCGGCGCTCAGCCGCTCGCGGCAACATTCAACGATGCGGTGATTATTGCGGTCGAGGTGGATAGGTCCAGGATTGACCGGCGGATTGCGACCAAGTACTGCGAGATGATTACCGACAGTATCGACGAGGCCATAGCGCTCGCCCGCGAAGCGCAGGAGAAGGGGATCCCCCGATCCATCGCCCTGCTGGGCAATGCTGCTGAGACGCACCCGGAATTCGTGCAGCGTGGTGTAATACCCGACCTGGTAACCGACCAGACCTCTGCTCACGACGCGCTCAACGGATATGTGCCTGCGGGGCTTAGTCTGGAGGAAGCCGCCGAGCTGCGCAAAGCCGACCCTGATGAGTATGTTCGCAGGGCCCGGGCTTCCATGGCCACTCAGGTCAGGGCGATACTCGACATGACTGCACGAGGCGCGGTGGCGTTTGACTACGGCAACAACCTGCGTCAGGTGGCGCTGGACGAGGGCGTAACGAACGCCTTCGACTACCCGGGGTTCGTCCCGGCCTATGTGCGTCCGTTGTTCTGCGAGGGGAAGGGGCCGTTCAGGTGGGTGGCCTTGTCGGGAGATCCCAAGGATATCTGGGTCACTGATGAAGTCATCCTGAATGAGTTCGCCTACGATGAGCATCTCGTGAACTGGATCCAGATGGCTCACGACAAGGTAGCATTCCAAGGACTGCCGTCCCGCATATGCTGGCTGGGCTACGGCGAGCGGGCCAGGTTCGGTCGGATCATCAACGACCTGGTGGCCGAGGGTAGAATCAGCGCGCCAATCGTGATCGGCCGCGACCATCTCGATTGCGGATCGGTAGCGTCGCCCAATCGCGAGACTGAAGGCATGAAGGACGGCTCCGATGCCATTGCCGACTGGCCGGCGCTCAACGCGATGCTGAACGCAATCAACGGCGCCACCTGGGTGTCATTCCACCATGGCGGCGGAGTCGGCATCGGGTATTCGCTCCACGCGGGCATGGTCATAGTGGCCGACGGTACCGAGGCGGCCGCGCGGCGCTTGGAACGCGTGCTCACGGGCGACCCCGGCATAGGCGTGGTGCGCCATGCGGACGCCGGTTATGAGGAAGCCCAAGAGTTCGCGCGCGAGCATGGGATCAAGATTCCCGAGGTGGGGTAGGCGCAACCGCATCGAGCTTGCACCTTTCGAGTTCAATGACGGCCTGATCTACAGTGAGTGGGACGGTAACGTCCCACCCTTTTTTGTGCAAGACCTCGAACAGCTCGGCCAGTGCGGGAAGATCGATGCTTACCGCGCGGAGCGCTTCCGGCTGGGAGAATACCTGCTCGGGCGTGCCCGACAGGGTAATGCCGTGCCGACCTCCTAGGACATAGACCCAGTCGGCTATATGCGGCACGAAGTCGATTTCATGTGTGGAGACTACATACGTGACCCCGTACTCTAGATGGATCTGGTTCATCAGCCGGACTAGTTCCGAGCGAGACCTGGGATCTAGGCCGGTAAAAGGCTCATCCATTATGAGCAGTTCAGGCTCGGTCACGAGCGCGCCCGCCAGAGCCACCTTGCGCTTCTCGCCGCCGCTTAGGTAGTGCGGAATCCTGGTTTTTAGGTGCGATATCCCCAGGCGGTCGCAGATCGCGTTGCCGCGGGCTTCGACCTGGCTGCGCGGCCAGCCCAGGGCGCGCGGAGTGAAAGTGACGTCGTCCCACACAGTAGGGCCGATTATTTGATCATCTACATTCTGCAAAAGCACGCCTACACGGTGACGTATGTCGCGGAATCGCTTCGCCGGGTTCACCCCGAACACAGTCACCTGCCCGTCAACGGGGGAGAGAAGCCCGAGAAGGTGGAAGATGAGCGTGGACTTCCCACTCCCGTTGGCTCCAAGTACGGCCACGCGTTGGCCGCGACGAACCGTGAAGTCCAGCCCGCACAGGTCGACAGCTGTCTGGTCCGGGTACACATGCTTAAGGCAGTTGACCTGCGCGATTATCTCACCCTGATCGATAGGGATTGCATTATCCAAGCCTGTCTCCTCCATAGTCGTTTTCTTCCGATTGCCACGGTACTCTCACCCGAGCGCCAGCACTAGCCCGAGCACGGTTGCGGCATATGCAATCAGCAGGTAATCGAGAGACCCCGGCGGAGGCCACTCGCGCGCCGACTCGATCCGCTGCGAGTATCCACGGACCACCATCACTCGGTACATCCGCTCCGTCATGTCGGCTGAATGCAAGATCACCACGCCGAGAACCTGGCCGTACGTGCGGAGCTGCTGAAAAAGACCGCGCCCGGCGCCGCCGCGCAGGCGCACCGCACGCAGCAGATCCTGCAACTCGTTAATGAGAACGAAGAATGAGCGGTACGCCATGAAGAGCGCATCGGAGACTACTGCCGGGGTGACTCGGGAGATGGCAGCAAAGATGTCTACGAAGGGCGTCGTGGTGATCAACGTGGCGGCGACCAGACCGGTCGAGAAGGCTTTGATCACCACCGTCAGGGCGAAGAGAGGGTCAGAACGAATCCAGCCCAAGACGAAGAGGCCCGCGAAGAATACCGGGTAGAGCGCCATTACCGCTGCATGGCGCAGCTGGCTGCGGGACGCTGACGCGAAGAAGATCACAGCTGCTGCCGCCGCCCCGGCGGCTGAAGGCGTGCGGGCCGCTATCGATGCCGCGAGCAGCGCAGCCGATGCCGCTATCTTCGCCCAGGGCAGCGCGGCATGCAGCGGTGTGCGGCCATTAGCTGCCAGTTCGTCGATGAACTGCACATCCATAGGTTCATGCCCCCCTGTCGGGGCCTGGATCCAGCATGTCCGGCCTAGACTTCGCGATGAACTCCGCCGCCGATCCGACTACAAGGGCCTCGACGGCCCATCCCAATGCTCCGGCGGAGTACACAATCGCGGCAAATGCCTTCAGCGATCCAGAGTCGCTGCCGGCGACGCGCGCGTGATCCGCGGACTCGGCGTGCTCAACATGCTCCGCGTGATCGTTCCGGTGCAACGCCAGATCCGGGCTGACTCTTGTTCCCGCCACGATGGCCAGCATGGCCGTGGTCGATATCAGGAGGGCAATTACCGTAGAGACGGCGGCCGCGGCAAATGGCCGCCTGAACACTTGTCGGAGCGATCTCCAGATAAGCCAGCCAAGGCAGACTTCGAGCCCTGAAACCAGAGTGTTCAACCCCACTACGGTGATGCCGCCGTGAGCGGTGAGCGCCAGAATCAGATTGACGACCAGTACAGCGATGAACCCCTCCGCCGGCCCGGCGATCATGCCGGTGAGAACTGTGAGATTGAGATGGTAGCCGAGCAGCGGTATTGGAAGGCCCATCGCAAGCAGCATGAGCGCGGAGAGAGTGGCGATCCGCGGGACAACCTTGGCGCGATCACGCCGCTTGAGAGCCCGAAGCGCAACACACACAAAGAGCGCCGCCAAACCTATCCCCGCCAGGATCCAGGGTAGGGGAATCAACCCGTCCGGGATGTGAAGATGCGACATGGATCAATCGTCCTCCTCTGTGCGCTCGCGACACTCGCGGCATTGGCCGATTAGCTCCAGCCAATGCCCCTCAATACAGAAACCGCTCATCTTCTCCAGTTTGCGCTCTATCGACCTGATCAGGCAATCGCCGAATTCAACTACATGACCGCACTCAGTGCACACCAGATGGTGATGATGACCTGAGGCGCCGCCGTGCAGTTCGTACCGGTCGAAACCGTCGTTGAATTTGATCTTGTCGAGAATTCCCACATTCGTGAAAAGCTCCAGACAGCGGTACACAGTCACGAGGCCGACGTTTGGCTCCCGCCCTCGGATTGCATCGTGAGCCTGCTGAGCAGTTAGGTGCCGAGCACCGTCGGAGCAGAACAGCTCGAGCACCGCCCGGCGCTGCGGCGTCAGCTTGAACCCGCGTTCACGAAGCTCCCGGAGAGCATCGTCAAAGCAGTCGGCTTTCACGTGATCGCCTCCCCAACGGTAAATGAAAACCACTTTCAATTATCATGCCCATTATAGCTCCTCAGAATGCTTTGGCGCAAGATGCTGCCCTGTTCATAGTTGACGAGCTCCCAGCTATGCCGCATCTCTTTGAAGCCCTCAGGGCTTATTCCCTGCCCAGATCGGGGTAGGGCACTAGAGCTCAGCTAGAGGCAGCATCAACCACGAATTGGGACATCGGCAAAACGTCAAGAAATGCATGCATCGCAGCTGGCGGGCTAGCGGGCAGGGTGAGTAGACAGAAGGATTTGCAGTCGTCGCGGAGAACTCCTAACAGGCGCAATGCAGGCTGTTATCTGTTGGGAGTGAGGGTTTATGAATTCTGGGCAAGCCTTACGCGTTGTTGAGTGTGTGCCGAATTTCTCCGAGGGTCGGAGGCCTGAGGCTGTGGCTGACATAGTCGCGGCTATCACGTCCGTTCAGGGTGTGAAACTACTTGATTTTTCGTCTGACGCAAGTCACAATCGTTCTGTCGTTACCTTCGTCGGAACGCCGGAGGCCGTGGAGGCAGCAGCGTTTGCAGGTATTGCGCGGGCGCGCGACCTAATCGACATGGAGCAGCATCACGGGGAGCATCCACGCCTTGGGGCCACGGATGTCGTTCCGTTCGTGCCGATTGCCGGGGTTACGATGGCGGAGTGTGTGGAGTTGGCGCGCGGCCTGGGCAGACGTGTTGGCGAGGAGCTTGAGATACCGGTCTATCTGTATGAGGAGGCTGCAACGAGGCCCGATAGGCGGAATTTGGCCGATGTCAGGCGCGGGGAGTATGACGGCCTGAAGGCGACCATAGGTACTCCCGAGCGCGTTCCGGATTTCGGGCCGGCGGCGATGCATCCTACTGCCGGGGCCACGGTGATCGGCGCCCGAATGCCGCTGATAGCGTTCAATGTGAACCTGGGCACCGCCGATGTGGGGATCGCCAAGAAGATTGCCAAGGCGGTGCGGGGATCAAGCGGCGGCCTGGTGTACGTGAAGGCTCTCGGTGTCATGCTCGAGGAGAAGCATGTCGCTCAGGTTTCGATGAACCTTGTCAACTACGTCAAGACGCCTATCCATCGAGTACTGGAGATGGTTCGGCGGGAGGCGGCCCGCTACGGAGTTGCAGTGGTTGAAACAGAGCTGATTGGGTTGACGCCGCTCGACGCCGTGCTCGACACGGCTGCCTACTACATGCAGCTGCCCAAACTTGGTAGAGACCAAGTGATCGAGGCGCGGATATGGGAATAGCAGCAGCGGTACTGTTGAGCGACGGCGATGTTGGGAGGGATGGCTTTGCATGTAGCAGCTGGGCAAGTTAGGGAGCAGCCATCGGATCTGCTGCTGATTCACGCTGCTGAACTGGCTACTTGCTGTAGCTCTCCCCGGTGCGATGGATGCTCGGATGGCGATGGGCCGAGACGCGGCGCGGCCATGGGCGATATCGGGATCATTCGTGATGGCGCCATCGCAGTGCGATCCGGAGTCATTGTCGACGTTGGCAACACACAGGACGTGCTCGCGCGAGAGCCCTCAGGCAACTCGGTGGGCGCGTCGGACGCAACTCAGGTTATCGATGCATCTGGCCGCACTGTGCTGCCCGGATTTGTCGATGCCCATACGCACCTGGTCTTTGCGGGGGAGCGGTACAGAGAGCACGTAATGCGCCTCGGCGGGGCCAAATACCTAGATATCTTGGCTGCCGGCGGCGGAATCTTATCAACGCTAACATCGACCCGGTCGGCATCCCTCTCGGCGCTGGTCGCGGGAGCAATGAAGCGCCTGGATATTATGCTGCTCCACGGAACCACTACTGTCGAGGCCAAGAGCGGCTACGGATTGGATATCGATACTGAGCTCCGGCAGCTCGAGGCCGCTGAGCGCGCGTCGCAGGCACATCCGGTTGACGTAGTAAGCACGTTCATGGGGGCGCACGCGCTGCCGCCCGAGTTCACGGGCGATCCCCAAGGTTACCTTGACTTCCTAGAGTCGGCGGTGCTGCCGGCAGTCGAAAACCAGGGAATAGCGGAGTTCTGCGACGTGTTCTGCGAGGAGGGTGTCTTCTCCGTAGAGCAGTCCCGAAGGGTG
Source organism: Bacillota bacterium (assembly GCA_019136685.1). GTDB lineage: Bacteria > Bacillota > DTU025 > DTU025 > DTU025 > UBA5389. Next base: position 43,517 of record JAGVTS010000141.1, read on the forward strand.
CTCCTGGCAGGGATGAAACACGGCCTTCGTCCCAAGATTCACGCAGACGAGATATTCCCTATCGGCGGCGCGGAGTTGGCCTCCGAGTTGGCGGCGGTGTCCGCCGACCACCTGGCTGCGGCGTCGCAAGAGGGCATTCACAGTATGGCCCGCGCGGGTGTGGCGGCGGTGCTGCTTCCGGCGACGATGTTCACCCTCATGTCTGAAGCGTATGCCGATGCCAGGGGCATGATCGATGCCGGGGTCGCTGTGGCGTTGGCGACCGACTTTAATCCCGGCACGTCCCCCACCATGTCCATGCCGTTTGTGATTACCTTGGCCTGCCTTCAGATGAAGATGACGCCGGCCGAGGCTGTGTGTGCGGCCACTCTGAACGCTGCCTGGGCCATCGGGCGGGGCGATAGAGCAGGCGCCATTCAGGTTGGTCGCGATGCCGACTTCATCGTGTGCGATGTGCCGGCTGTGGATGCCCTTCCATTCTCGGTGGGCGTAAACCCGGTAAGGGATGTGGTGAAGCGCGGGGCGCACGTAGTAACGAGCGTAGGAGGAGGAGGTCGATTATGTCATTCGCGGATATGACCATTCGAGGTTTCCTGGATGAGCTCGCGTCTTCAAGCCCGGCTCCCGGTGGTGGGAGCGCTTCGGCGGTCGCGGGCGCAATGGGCGTAGGCTTGGCAGCCATGGTCGCCGGCCTGACAGACACGTGCAAGATGTCGGCCGAGGATGCGTCGCGAGTAGACGAGATCAAGCAGCGGTCGAAAGGGCTCATACAAGGCTTGCTCGGGTGCGCCGACGACGATACCGCCGCATTCAACGACGTGATGAAGGCTTTTAGGCTGCCCAAGCAGACAGACGAAGAGAAGCGAGCGAGGCGAGAAGCCATACAGATGGCACTGAAGGGCGCGGCAGATGCCCCTCACAGAACGCTTCAACTGGCGGCGGAAGGAATGGAGATGGCAGCGTGCATGGCGGAGCTGGGCAACGACAACGCAGCCAGCGACGCCGGTGTGGGTACGCTGCTTCTGGATACGGCGATGGGCGGGGCGATTTTCAACATGCAGATCAACCTGGCGTCAATAAAGGACCAGGACTTCGTGGCAGAGATGAGATCGGAGATCGACCGTTTCACCCGGGTGCGGGATGAACTCAGGCAACGCGCTGTGTGTTCAGTGACTCGGAGAATCGGGTCCTGACGCTCGGCGAGCGTTTCCGGGAACGATACTATCAGAGGGGATTATGCGTATGGGCGATGGAGACCGAGGCAGCGTCGGGGCCAGGGTTGTGGTGCTCGACTCTGAGGATTCTGTGCGGGCAGAACTGGGCTCTATGGGGGTGAGTCGGGCCGGGACCGACATCATGACTCCCAAGGGTGTGTTTCGCGCCGTCCGGCTGTATGGGGCGCCGCTCAGGGCGGCTCTTGTGATCAAGCAGGAGATGCTGGCCAAGGGTGGAGAGGCGGCTTTGCCTTACGCTGCCGCAGGGCTATGCGAGGAGCGCTGCGACGTGCTCGTGACGGGTACGATCAGGCAATTTGGGCGTTTGACCGAAACCCTGAGGCTCCAGCCCTTCGGGCTGCCGGGGATCGCGCGGGAGATCGACGCGGCTCTGGCCGCATTCGACGGCACGCCTGAACCCATGTGCGTCGGCGGGAGGACATTCCGGTTCGGAGAGCGAACGTACGTGATGGGAATCCTGAACGTGACTCCAGATTCTTTTTCCGACGGCGGGCAGCATCTGTCTGTCGACGGCGCGCTGAGGCACGCAGAGGCGATGCTGGAGGCCGGCGCCGACATAATCGACATCGGGGGCGAGTCCACGAGGCCGGGCGCCGCCCCGGTGTCCGAGGAAGACGAATGTGCCCGCGTGCTTCCGGTAGTCCGTCTCCTTGCCAGCCATTCCAATGCGATCATATCGATAGACACATATAGGGCGAGTGTAGCGAGAAAGTGCCTGGACCTCGGCGCGCACATTATCAATGACATAACCGCCCTCCGCGGCGAGGGGGACATGGCGTCGGTGGCGTCGCAGTACGGCGCCCCGGTGGTATTGATGCACATGGTGGGAAGCCCCACTGATATGCAGGCAAACCCCACGTACGATGAGGTGGTTAACGAGGTATGCGAATTTCTCAGGCAGCGCGTGGCATATGCGTGCGAGCGCGGCGTCTCGATGTGTAACACTATCATTGACCCTGGAATAGGCTTTGGTAAGACGCCGCAGCACAACCTGGAGATCATGAGGCGTCTTCGTGAGCTCAAGAGCCTGGGAAGGCCGATCCTAGTGGGAACATCACGCAAGTCCACTATCGGCCGGGTTCTAGGGAGACCTGTGCATGACAGGGTATGGGGTACGGCGGCAACTGTCGCGCTGGCGATCTCATCCGGCGCCGACATGGTGCGAGTGCATGACGTTGCTGAAATGGCGATGGTTGCCCGAATGGCGGACGCGGTGACTCGGGGATGGCGCGGAGAGGAGGACGGCAATGCAGGCTGACAGGATCACACTGAAGAACCTGGTGTTCTATGCCTATCACGGTGTGTTCGCGGCAGAGAAGGAACTGGGGCAGAGGTTCGAGGTGGACATCGACATGTACGGCGACTTCCAGACTGCAGCACGTGCCGGCGACATCGACATGACAGTGAACTACGCAGACGTGTACGCGCTGGTCAAGGAGGTTGTCGAGGAGCGCGAGTTCGACCTCATCGAAGCGCTGGCTACTGCTATCGGCGACGAAGTGCTGGCGGGCTACCCTGTGAATCGCGTGACAGTGCGTGTGCGGAAGCCCCATGCGCCTCTCGGAGGGCCGGCCGATTATGTTGAGTGCGAGATCAGTCGAAGCGCGTCCGGGGGAGCACAGCCGGGATCCGCATGTGAGGATGACGTGGGTGAAGGTGAAGCCGAGCTTTAGTATTGTGCGAGTGGATGAGACTGATTCAACGAACCGAATGGCACGTGCACTTGCGAACGGCGGAGCGAGTGATGGCACTGTGGTCGTCGCCAAGCGGCAGACGGCGGGCCGCGGGCGACGTGGGAGGTCCTGGTCATCGAGGGGCGATTTCGGGCTGTGGTTTTCTGTGTTGCTCAGGCCCCAGTTCGAGCCGAATCTTGGGGGCTTCTTGGCGATTGGGGCGGCTGTTGCCGTCGCCCGTGCTATAGACAAGCTCACCGGCGTGCGCGTGGATCTCAAGTGGCCCAACGACGTGCTGATAGGCGGGCGCAAGATCTGCGGCGTGCTGGCTGAAGCGTCGACAGTGTGTGGACGTCTCGAATGGGCCGTGGTCGGCGTGGGGATAAACCTGTTCCCTCCTGAGGGTGGGTTTCCACCGGAACTTACGCCGGTGGCTACCTCGCTCTCCGAACACCTTGGCGCCGGGGCAGTTATCGACCGTGAACGTCTGCTGGAGGCAGTCCTTGATGAGCTGGCAGACTGCCGAGCGCTGCTTGAACGGGGCGCCTGCGGCGCTCAGGCTCTGAGGGACGAGGCCGAGGCCCTCATGCGCGCCACGATAGGCCGTCGCATAACGGTCAAGGCCGCCACTGGTCAGTATGAGGCGGTGGCGGCGCGTCTGGACGAAGAAGGCGGCTTGGTGGTGGTAGACGACAGCGGCGAGCCGATCAGAGTCACGTCCGCGGATGTATCGATAGGATATGGCTCGGTAGGAACGGCCGAACCGGCGGAAGAGGTGCCTGTTCGATGAACAAAGCAGTTGCTCTGGCTGTAGCTGCGCTGATGGTTGGCATGTCCTGCAGGGCGCCGGCGGTTGCTGCAGCGCCTTCCGCTCCGGCCGCTATGGGCGCCGCGGCGCCCGAACCCCTGATCCTTGAGCCAGGCTGGACCGGCATCGCTGGGGCCATCACACATCTTGGGGGCGTCGGCGCATCGGTTGCGCTTTCCGCGGCGCTTCTGGCGTGCGACGTGCCCACTGGTGAGATGATGATCAATGCTACGACTTGCACTGCGGGCATCGTGGAGGCGCTCAAGATAGGTTTCGGTCGCGCTCGGCCGTACGTGCCCGGCGATCGCGGACGGTTTACGGGCCCGAATCTGTCGCCGGATTACCACTCTATGCCATCGGGCCATACGGCCAATGCGTTTGCAATGGCAACTGTGTTATCAGGCAAATACCCCAGCTGGTCTCCAGTATTCTACGGGCTTGCGATGGCGGTGGGCCTGAGCCGCATCGAACTGGGCGTACACTGGCCGAGTGATGTCGTGATCGGGGCCGGCATAGGGCTCTTGGTGGGCACTCAAGTCACTCAGGGTCGCCTACGTCTGTTTGCGTTCGATAACGACCAACGCTGAACACTGAGAATAACTGAACCGTGGCGGCGCCTGACTTGCGGCGACCACGGTTCGAGTGTCTTACTGACTTGGCATCTGAGCAATCATACTCGTGTGCATACCGACGCGATCATTCGTGGCTTCTTGAGGGTATGCATCCCAGGCATGGTCCGCCAGGCGGCTGAGGCGCGGGCGCCGGAGCGGGCGAAGGCTCAGGGAATTCGGGAACCGGAGGCATGGGGCACGGTCCTGGCATCGTAGGGCACGGAAGCTGTGGATATGTGTAGTATGGCGGACACGGGGCCGGCGTCGGCATTACCGGCGTGGGCATCGGCATTGGGCACGGCGCTGGCATCGGACAAGGCATCGGACAAGGCATCGGCGTCGGCCACGGCACAGGAGTGGGGCCAGGGCATGGCATCGGAGTAGGGTACTGTGCTGGCGCAGGCATCATCAGCCCGGGGCATGGCATCGGTTGCGGCGCCACCGGCGCAGGCTGAGCCGGCGGCCACATCATCTCAGGCGGAAACATCGGGCAGGGCGCAGGCATAGGCGCAGGCATTGGCGCCGGCGTCGGTTGAATGGCTTCCATCGGCGAACAGCAGAGAATGGTATCGAAGAACGACGCGTGCCGGAGCTCGTCGCCGCAGATGTCGAGGATCGCCCGTTTCAGGCACTCTGTGGGAGCCAGTTGCGCCATCCTGCTGTAGGAGTTGACTGCCTCGATTTCATCTTTATAGGCATCCTGTACCATGGAGAAGAAGTCGTTGGAAGGCAGCACGTGATATCACCTCGTCATGTGGGTTCTCGCTTCTTCAGTGGCAGTATATTGCTTGAGTCCCCGTCAAGTTCCCATGCCTTAGTCACTTCTGCGCGTTGGCGGCAGCTGATAGATGATGCGGAGGTATACCCCATGGCAGATGAGGCGCGATTTGTGGACCTTTCAGTAACGGGGATGTCGTGTGCAGCCTGCGCTGCTCACGTCGAGCGAGCGCTGAGAAATGAACCCGGGATCCAGCAGGCCAGCGTCAATCTGGCATCGGAGACTGCCCGCGTACTATATGATCCCGGCATTGTAGATGTAGGCCGGATCCTCCAGGTGGTGGAAAATGCCGGGTATAGCGGTCGCGAACTAGCCCGCGACCGGCGCGAGGACGATGAGCGCAAGGCCGAGGAAGGGCGGCGGGCGGCCAGGAGTTGGGGCTTGTTCTGGCTTGGCGCGGTTCTCAGTCTTCCTATGGTTATCGGGATGCTAGCCGAACTCGCCGGCGTGCATTCGCTCATGTTCCTAATGGACCCTGTGCTTGGGTTTGTGCTGGCCACGCCGGTTGTGCTGCTATCCGGTTCGCGCTTTTACACCAGCGCTTACAAAACCGTGGCGCACGGCGGCGCCAACATGGATGTACTTGTGGCGCTGGGCACGGGCTCGGCTTACGTGCTGAGCGTGGTCAACACCTTCTTCGCCCGCGGTCCGGTCTACTACGAAGCGGCCGCGGTGGTGATCACTCTGGTGCTTTTGGGCAAGAACCTTGAGCATGGCGCGAAAGGAAGAGCTAGCGAGGCCATTCGGAAGCTTGCCTCGCTTACCCCACGCACGGCGACGATCGTGTGGGGAGAGATTGAGAAGGCAGTTCCCGTAGAGCAGGTCATGCCGGGCGATATCGTCATTGTCAGACCCGGAGAGCGCGTGCCTGTCGACGGAGAGATCATCGAAGGCTATACATCTATCGATGAATCCATGCTCACAGGAGAAAGCATCCCTCGGGACAAGAGCGCCGGCGACTCGGCGGTGGGAGGAACGGTAAACCAGCACGGCATGTTCAAGATGCGCGCCACTCACGTGGGGGCAGACACTGCGCTGGCGCAGATAGTTCGTCTGGTCGAGGAAGCCCAGGGAAGTAAAGCTCCGATACAGCGGCTTGCGGACGTGGTAGCGTCCTACTTTGTCCCGGCAGTTCTAGCGATCGCGGCGGTCACCTTTGCCGGCTGGTACCTGGCGGGGCTGGGCGTCGCGCACGCCCTGGTGAATGCCACATCCGTTCTGGTCGTCGCATGCCCGTGCGCGCTTGGATTAGCCACGCCCACCGGGATAATGGTGGCCACGGGGCGCGGGGCCGAACTCGGTATGCTTATCCGCGGCGGGGAACACCTGGAGAGGCTGAGCCGGATCGATGCGGTAATCCTCGACAAGACCGGCACGCTCACGCGGGGCAAGCCTTCAGTAGTCGACTCCAGAGTCTTCTCATCCTTTGGACCCGGCGAAGCGCTGAGGCTGGCTGCTGCCGCCGAGCGAGCATCGGAGCACCCACTGGGCAGGGCGATTGTGGAGGAGGCGGAACTTCAGGGGCTCGACGTGCCGATGCCGACCGACTTTCGCAGTATGCCTGGCCGCGGAATCACGGCACAGGTAGACGGGCATCAGGTGGCTGTGGGCACGCTCAGGTTCCTGTCTGATCTCGGGATCGACGTGGCGGACGATGTAGTGCGAGCCTTGGAACACATGGAGGAGAAGGGGGAGACGGGAGTTGTCCAGGCGGTGGACGGCACCGGCGTGGCAGCGTACGGAATCGCCGACCAACTGCGTCCGGAGTCGGCCGGAGTGATTGCGGAGCTTTTCGGGCTGGGCCTCGAGGTTCATATGATCACCGGCGACAATGCCCGCACGGCTACGGCCATCGCGCGTCAGGTAGGGATACCTGATGGCAATGTCATGGCCGAGGTGCTGCCCGACGGCAAGGCTGACCAGGTGGAGAGTATGAAACGGCATGGTTTGAATGTTGCGATGGTGGGAGACGGCATCAATGACGCTCCCGCCTTGGCCACCGCGGATGTTGGGATCGCCATGAGCGCCGGCACGGACATCGCTATGGAGGCCGCCGACATCACGATAGTGGGTGGCCTGTACAGGCTGCCCGATGCAATCAGGCTGTCGAGAGCCACTCTAAGTATCATCAAACAGAATCTCTTCTGGGCTTTCATCTACAACACTGTGGGTATTCCGCTGGCTGCGCTGGGCATAATGCCGCCGGTATTCGCCGGCGCAGCCATGGCTGCAAGTTCTGTGTCGGTCGTATCCAACTCACTGAGGTTGAAACGGTTCGATGTTGCCTACAGGGCGGTCAAGAGGTAATCCTAGGTTCCTGTTGAATATGTTATGAGGTTGTCTGCCTATCTCAAAGGGGGGATCATCACATTGAACCAGGGGGATCTCAAAGGCGAGCATGGTCGCTGGAGGAGCGGTCCGTATGCGAAGGTTTGCGCCAGATTCCCTGAGCGCAAAGAGAGATTCGAAGGTAGCTCGGGGATAGAGGTCAAGCCGCTGTACACGCCGCTCGACGTCGAACACATCGATTACCTAAATGATCTAGGGTTCCCGGGTGAGTATCCGTACACGCGTGGTGTCCAGCCCACGATGTACCGTGGCCGATTCTGGACAATGCGGCAGTATGCAGGGTTTGCGACAGCGGAGGAGTCGAACAGACGCTACAAGTACCTTCTGGAGCAAGGGCAGACAGGTCTGTCCGTAGCTTTCGACCTACCCACGCAGATCGGGTACGATTCCGATCATGAGCTTTCCGCAGGCGAAGTGGGGAAGGTGGGCGTGGCCATCGACTCCCTGGCCGACATGGAGACGTTGTTTGACGGGATACCTCTCGACAAAGTCTCCACGTCGATGACAATCAACGCCCCTGCGTCCATGCTTCTCGCGATGTACATTGCAGTTGCCGAAAAGCAGGGCGTGTCCGCCGACAAGCTCAACGGCACAATCCAGAACGACATCCTCAAGGAATACGCTGCCCGGGGCACCTACATATTCCCGCCGAAGCCGTCCATGAGGTTGATCACGAACATCTTCGAGTACTGCTCCACCGCTGTGCCCAGGTGGAATACTATCAGCATCAGCGGCTACCACATCAGGGAGGCCGGGGCGACCGCAGTCCAGGAAGTGGCGTTTACCCTGGCCGACGGAATCGCCTATGTGAAGGCTGCGGTCGATGCGGGCTTGGATGTGGACGATTTTGCACCCAGGCTCTCATTCTTCTTCAACGCCCACAACGATCTGCTGGAAGAGGTAGCCAAGTTCAGGGCAGCCAGGAGGCTCTGGGCGCGGATAATGCGCGACAGGTTCGGAGCCCGGGATCCCAAGTCGATGCAACTTCGGTTTCACACTCAGACTGCAGGATGCACCCTCACGGCCCAGCAGCCCGACAACAACATCGTCAGGGTCACCTTGCAGGCGCTCGCGGCCGTGCTCGGAGGCACGCAGTCGCTCCACACGAACTCGCGCGATGAGGCACTGGCGCTTCCGTCGCAGGACTCAGTGCGCATAGCCCTCAGGACCCAGCAGATCATCGCGTACGAAAGCGGCGTCGCAGACGGTGTCGATCCTCTTGCGGGTTCTTACTACATCGAGGCGCTGACCGATCAGATTGAGCGAGCAGCGGCGGACTACATTCGCAGGATAGACGAGATTGGCGGCGCTCCGGCGGCTATCGAACGCGGGTTCATCCAGGCCGAGATCGAGGAAAGCGCGTACCGCTACCAGATGGAAATAGAGTCGGGCGATCGAACGATAGTGGGGCTCAACGATTTCCAGATAGAAGAGGCGCGGCCCAGCGGTCTTCTCAAAGTCGACCCGGCCGTGGGAGATCTGCAGTGCAGGAAGCTCGCTGAGCTCAGGGCAGAGCGCGACAATGCGGCGGTGGAGGCGAGCCTTGCGGCGCTTGGGCGCGCGGCCGAAGGATCCGACAACCTGATGCCGTACATTCTGGACGCTGTGAGGGCATACGCGACGCTCGGAGAGATGTGCGGAGTGCTCCGGGGCGTCTTCGGCGAGTACAAGCCCACGGTGGCCTACTAGGAAGGGGGAGAGCGACACGATGGATGAGGGCAAGAAGATCAGAGTCCTCGTCGCCAAGCCCGGCCTTGACGGGCATGACCGGGGCGCGAAGGTAGTCGCGCGCGCCCTGCGCGACGCTGGCATGGAAGTGATATACACAGGGCTTCGGCAGACACCGGAGCAGATTGTGGCGGCTGCTATTCAGGAGGATGTGGATGTCGTGGCCATGTCCATTCTTTCCGGGGCGCACAACTACTTGTTTCCCAGGGTGATGCAGCTGCTGCACGAGCGGGGAGTCGATGATGTGCTGGTGGTCGGCGGAGGAATCATCCCCGACGAGGATATCCCCGGTCTCAAGGAGTGCGGCATTGCAGAGGTTTTCACCCCTGGCGCCTCGACTGCCGATACGGTGAAGTTCATCCGCGAAAATATCAAGAGGTAGGCATCGGAATGGGTTGGCAGGAGATCGTGAGCCGGGCGCTGGTACGCGACATCCGCGCCGTGTCCCGGCTCATATCCATCGTAGAGGACCGTCGATCGGGGTTTGAGGACGCATACGCTGCGATATATCCTCATACGGGTAAGGCCCACGTTATCGGCATCACCGGCCCGCCCGGATCGGGCAAGAGCACGCTGGTGGACAAGATAGCGGCTGAGTACCGCAGGCGGGGCAAGACCGTTGGGATCGTGGCAGTCGACCCCACCAGTCCGTTCACAGGCGGCGCGCTCCTAGGCGACAGGCTGCGCATGCAGCGCCACTCGCTGGATGACGGGGTGTTCATCAGGAGTATGGGCACACGTGGGCATCTGGGCGGCGTGGCCCGGGCTACATCGGGCGTGGTGGATGTGCTCGATGCCGCCGGGTACGACTATGTGCTGATCGAAACCGTGGGAGTCGGCCAGTCGGAGGTGGAGGTTGCCTCGCTAGCCGATACGGTGGCTCTTGTGCAGGTGCCTGGGCTCGGAGACGATATTCAGGTGATCAAAGCCGGCGTCATGGAGATCGGCGACGTGTTCGTCGTCAACAAGAAGGATCGACCGGGTGTGGAAAGAGTGGTTGCCGAGATACGCATGGCGCTCGACTTGGCCGGGAACGTCTCTGGTCGCTCACGGGCGTATTCCGGGCACCATGGCCCGACGGGCGCGACGACGGGAACAGTTGATGCGACCGAAGTCGCTCCATGGCGTCCGCCCATACTGCAGACCATGGCGGAGTCAGGGGAAGGCGTGGCGGAAGTGTGCGATACGTGCGACGCGCACATGCACCGTCTCTCGGAAGACGGCGCGCTGGTTGAACGGAGATTCAGGCGTGCTAGGTCGGAGACTATGCAGATCGCGTCGGATCTGATCTGGCGGGGGCTCGCCGACGATCGGCGGGCGCTTGACGCGGCGGAGGAGTTGGCCTGGAAGGTTGCGCGCAGGGAGATGGACCCGTACGCCGCCGGCTGGAGCTTGCGCGAACTCATAGTAAACTAGTATCTGCTCATTCAGAGGAGGGGGTACCTGTGGTCCGTAAGGTCGACCATATCGGGGTGGCAGTATCCAACCTCGAGGAGGCGCTCAAGACATATACTGACGTGCTCGGTCTTGAGCTGCAAGGCACTGAGGTCGTGGAGGAGCAGAAGGTACGAGTGGCGTTCATGCCTGTGGGCGACACGGAGATCGAGCTTCTGGAATCGACCGATCCGGAAGGGCCTATTGCAAAGTTCATCGAGAAGCGCGGCCAGGGCATACAGCATATCGCCTTTAGGGTAGACAACATCGAAGAAGCGCTCGAGCGGATGAGGCAGAAGGGAGTGCGCCTCATCGATGAGAAACCTCGCTACGGAGCAGGAGGAGCGCGTATCGCTTTCCTGCATCCCAAGGCGACAGGCGGAGTTCTGGTCGAGCTCTGCGAACGCAAATGATAAGGGAGTGGGGTGCAAAATGAGGCTTAGGCGACTGGGCATATCCGCTACTCTGGCACTGGCGGCCGTGATGGTGTTGGGTGGATTCTGCTCTGCGCGGGCAGGAGCAGGGGGGAATTCCGCCGCGTATCTATTCCTTAAGCTTGACGATCTCAACACGGAGCTCGTAGAGGCCGGCTTCAACGAGATGTCGAAAGGCATGTTGGCATGGGGCGGCTACGGGGTCGGTGAGATCGGTGATGGCAAGTGGTCCATAGGCGGAGTGGGCAGAGGCGGATCCGCCAAGTCGCCTGCAACCGCCGGCGACAACCCCAAGACCGCCACTCTCGACATAGGCTATGGGGGACTACTGATTGAGTACAACGCCTGGCGTTCCAACCAGGCCTGCCTGGGGCTTGGCGCTGTGCTGGGAGCTGGAACCGCTACGCTCACGACAAGGCAGGGAGCCATTGACGATTTCGACGAGCTTCTGGGCGCGGGCAACTCGGCCTCGCTCTGGCGCCCATACTTGATAGTTCAGCCGCAGGCGTCGATCGCGTTCCCGATATCTGCCTTCGCCGATGTTCGGATAACCGGAGGATACTCCTTCTGCTATGCCCCCATCGGCTGGCTCGATGGGATGAACTTCAAGAATGCCATCGACAAAGGCCCGCTCAAGACGATGGGGATTCCCTTCATCGAAGTGGGTATCGCTTTTGGAGGCCCTATGGTCGTTGAGTGAGTCCTTGGGACCGCAAGAAAGGGCCCCCGGCGTTGGCCGTGATCGGCAACACCGGGGGCGCTTGTACGTACGTGCTGCTTGTCCTCGCTATCCGCTGGCGCGTTTCCGCCCAGGGCTGCTAGTTACCCAAAACGCGAAAGGAGAACACCGGCAACGATCGCCGAGCCTATGACACCGGCCACGTTGGGCCCCATTGCGTGCATGAGCAGGAAGTTCCCTGGCCTCTCTTCTTGCGCCACGACCTGAACAACGCGGGCGGCCATCGGAACGGCCGACACTCCGGCTGAGCCAATCAATGGGTTGACCTTGCGTCCTGATAGCCAGCACATCAGATTGCCCAGGAGCACGCCGCCGGCTGTGCCGCCTGAGAATGCTATCAGGCCGAGCACGATAATCCCAATGGTCTGCCAAGTGAGAAAGGACGAAGCTTTGGCTGTAGCACCCACAGTCACGCCGAGGAAGATGGTCACGATGTTGATCAGCTCGTTCTGGGTGGTCTTCGACAGCCTGTCCACGACTCCGGACTCGCGAATCAGATTGCCCAGCATCAGCATGCCGATGAGCGCGGCGGCCGACGGGAGCATGAATCCGACTACTACGGTGACTATGATGGGGAAAAGGACTTTTTCGGTCTTCGACACAGGCCTCAGCTGCTCCATGACTATCTGGCGATCCGATTTCTTCGTGAGCGCCCGCATTATGGGAGGCTGGATTATCGGCACCAAGGCCATGTACGAGTAGGCTGCGATCGCGATGGGGCCGAGCAGCTCAGGCGCGAGCCGGCTGGTGACGAATATGGCGGTAGGTCCGTCCGCTCCTCCTATGATCCCGATGGAGCCTGCCTGCGGCGGCGTATAGCCAAGCAGAAGGGCGCCGAGAAACGTGATGAATATGCCGAGCTGAGCTGCGGCCCCGAGGAGTATGGTAGACGGGTTGGCTATGAGAGGCCCGAAATCGGTCATGGCCCCCACGCCCAGGAATATCAGGGGCGGGTAGATTCCCAGCTTGACTCCTTGATAAAGGTAGTATAGAAGCCCGCCCACCATCCCGTCCTTCGGACCCTCCATCAAGCCTGCGAGCGGCAGGTTCGCCAGGAGCATGCCGAAGGCTATGGGCAAAAGAAGCAGGGGCTCGAACTTACGCACGATGGCCAGGTACAGGAGGATCGCAGAGATCGCGATCATCACGAGCTCTCCCCACGTGGCAGCGGCGTAGCCCGTGCTCTTCAGAAACTCCACTATGGCTTCTTGCACAGGTGATAGCCTCCTTTAAGCCGGATCGATGGATATGAGGAGGTCTCCGGTATTAACAGAGGATCCCTTCTGCACTGCGACCTGGCCGACTACGCCTGCGCGGCCGGCGAAGATCTCGTTCTCCATCTTCATGGCTTCGAGCATCATAACAACAGTTCTTGGCTCGACTCGGTCGCCCGACTTGACCCGGACATCGGTGATCGTTCCGGGCATCGGCGCGGTGACTCCACTGCCATTGCCGCCAGAGGCGACGGGTGCGGTCTTCGGGGCAGCCGGCGCGGGGGCCGCGGCCTTTGCAGGGGTCGGAACCGCTGCCGGCGCGGGGGGTGTCGGCGACGTGGCGAGAGCAACCGGGGCAGGCTGGGGGATGGTGGGCACTCCGCCGATCTCTTCTACTTCCACCTCATACATGTTCCCATTTACCTGAACACGAAACTTCCTCACTTAGCAGTCCTCCTCCAAACAGGATTGAACTGATTACTCTACCAGATGAGCTTGCTACGCCCTTCGGCGATCGGCCATGATCTCCTGCCTGCCCGCGAGCCCCCAGACGTTCGCTGCTGCAGCGGGAACAGGTCCAATTGGCCGCACTGACCTTACTTGCATCGGCGCCCCACTCTCGGCGGTCAACACGGCCATGACCGCCGAGATCGCCGCTATCTCCTCGTCGGGCAGGCCCGGACGCCCCGATCGGGCTGCCGGCCTTTCCGGAGCTACCGGCGAAGCATTGTTGGAGCGAGCGGGATCCAACTCGGCCGGCGCATTCGATGGCCTGGGATTGCTGTTATTGGCCTTGCTGAACTTGGCCATCAGCAACATTACGCCCTGCAGTATGAGCAGACCCGCGAAGGTGACTATCATACCCAAGACCAGCGTCTGCAGGCCCAGCACCAGATCTTCACCTACGGTCATTGCACACGCCTCCCATCACACCGGGATATTTCCATGCTTCTTGGGAGGACGCGACTCCCGTTTGGTTGACAGCATATCCAGCGCGCCGACGAGCTTGACACGCGTTTCTGCCGGATCGATGACGTCGTCAACGAACCCGCGCGCCGCAGCCACGAACGGATTGGCGAACTTGGAGCGGTAGTCCTCGATCTTCTCCTTGCGTGCCTCGCTTGGGTTCTCGGCAGCTTCGATCTCTCGGCGGAATATGATGTTGGCCGCACCGTCGGGGCCCATCACCGCGATCTCAGCCCCAGGCCATGCGAACACGGCGTCAGCGCCTAGGTCGCGGCTGCACATGGCCAGGTACGCCCCGCCGTACGCTTTGCGGACGATCAAGGTTATCTTGGGCACCGTGGCCTCAGAGTAGGCGTACAGCATCTTGGCGCCATGCCGGATTATGCCGCCCGTTTCCTGATTGACGCCGGGAAGGAAGCCCGGCACGTCCACCAGGTTGACGATGGGGACGTTGAACGCGTCGCAGAACCTGATGAAACGCGCGGCTTTGTCGGACGCGTCTATGTCGAGGCAACCAGCTGCCACACGGGGCTGGTTGGCGATGATTCCGATCGGACGTCCGCCCAGGCGCGCAAAACCCACGATTATGTTCATGGCGAAGTGCTGATGCACTTCAAAGAAGTCCGCATCGTCGACGAAGCCTGCGATCACGTGGCGCATATCGTAGGCCCTATTCGATTCGGGCGGCACGATTTCGCGCATCTGGGGATTTGCGTCGGCAACGGCCTCGGAGCAGGCAGATACCGGGGGATCCTCCAGATTGTTCCCGGGGAGATACGACAGGAGCTTGCGGATGGCGATGAAGCAGTCGTCCTCGGCGTCGTACATGAAGTGAGCAAC
>JAGVTS010000155.1 GCA_019136685.1 Bacillota bacterium
AAAGAGGACACTCAGAAGGGGGAATGCTCAGATGATACGAGACCGAGTTGAGTGCACTTTCATTGACGATGAGAGGATCGGCAATGCGCTCGAACAGGGTAGACGCTACAGCCCAGCCGCTGTGAGGGACGTTTTGGCCAAATCGCTCGAACTGCATGGGCTTGATCTAGAGGAATTGGCGGCCCTGCTGTGGGTGGACGATTCCGAGCTGCTTGAGGAGGTCTATGCGGCTGCGCGCAAGATAAAGGAGACCATATACGGAAAGCGGTTGGTATTCTTCGCGCCGCTGTACGTGAGCGACTATTGCGTGAACAACTGCACCTACTGCGCCTATAAGCGCGACAACAAGTATCCTCGGCGCAAACTCACTATGGACGAGGTGCGCGAGGAGGTCCGGGCGATCGAGAGGATGGGGCATAAGCGTATCGCGCTCGAGGCCGGGGAGGATCCGGCGAACTGCAATATCGACTACATCACCGATGTCATGCAAACAATATACGACACGCACTGCGCGAGCGGCAGTATACGCCGGATCAATGTGAATATCGCCGCCACTACTGTAGACGACTACCGCAGGCTCAAGGACGCCGGCATCGGGACTTATGTGTTGTTCCAGGAGACCTACCACCGCGACACATATCGTAGCGTGCACGATGGGCCCAAGGCCGACTACGACTGGCACACCACCGCCATGGACAGAGCGCTTGTCGGCGGCATTGATGATGTTGGAATTGGTGTGCTCTTTGGACTGTATGACTGGAGATTCGAGACCGTTGCACTGCTTCAGCACGCGCATCATCTGGATGACGCTCACGGAGTCGGGCCGCACACCATCTCTTTCCCGCGCCTCCGGCCAGCGGCTGGAATGTCGCTCGACGAGTTCCCTCACCTGGTGTCGGACGCCGACTTCAAGCGAATAGTCGCCCGACTTCAAGCGAATAGTCGCTTGCCTGCGCCTGGCGGTGCCATACACCGGCATGATCCTGTCGACGCGTGAAGCCCCCGAGTTTCGCGAGGAGGTAATAGCCCTCGGAGTGTCGCAGATAAGCGCGGGTTCGTGTACCGGAGTGGGGGAGTACAGCCGGGGAGAATCACATGACACTCCACAGTTTGAGGTGAGCGACCACCGCGACCTGGATCAGATCATCCGCGACTTGCTCCCGTCGGGCTACGTGCCCAGCTTTTGCACGGCCTGCTACAGATCGGGCAGAACGGGGGAGGCGTTCATGTCACTGGCCAAGACTAGCCACATCCACGAGTTCTGCCAGCCCAACGCGTTGCTCACCTTCCAGGAGTACTTGTGCGACTACGCATCACCCGATACTGTCAAGTTGGCGGAGCCGGCGATCAGCAAAGCGTTCGCAGAGGTAGACCCCAGGCTCAGACAGGAGTGTGAGCGCAAGCTGGAGCGGATTCGGGGCGGGGAGAGGGATCTCTACTTCTAGCCGGTCAAGTAGATGCTGAGGAGGAGAGATATGCGCCGAACGAGTTTTGACAAGACTCCGATGTCGAATCGTATTCACATAGCCGTGCTGGGCAGGATGAACTCGGGCAAGTCCAGCCTGATAAATGCCATATGCGGGCAGGACGTGTCGGTGGTGTCGCCTGTAGCCGGCACTACAACCGATATCGTACACAAGGCTATGGAGATACATGGACTGGGGCCGGTGGTATTCATTGATACGCCTGGTATCGACGACGAGAGCGTCCTAGCGGAAGCGCGCGTAGCTCGAACACAAAGGGCTATCAACAAGGCAGACATGGCTCTGGTCGTGGCGGATGCCACTTGCGGCCGGGGCGAGCCCGAAGGCACGCTTCTGGCCCAGCTCGACGCGAAACGGATTCCGTACATCATTGCAGTCAACAAGATCGACATCGAGCCGAGCGTCGAGCGACCTCGGGAGGCCACGCAGGTGTACGTCAGCGCGGCCACAGGAGAAGGCATAGCGCAGCTGATCGAATCTATCCGTACACTGGCTTCGCGATCGGGGGAGTGCGACGGGCCCCCTATCGTCGGCGACCTTCTGGCGCATGGCGACACGGTTGTGCTCGTGATTCCCGAAGACGCAGAAGCGCCAAAGGGGAGGCTCATACTGCCCCAGGTCCAGACGATACGGGACATC
>JAGVTS010000043.1 GCA_019136685.1 Bacillota bacterium
GTGGAATCGGAAAACGCGCACACTTCCGCGAAGGTCGGGCGTGATGAACCGGCGCTCAACGGGTCTCCTAGGTGGGCGGATGCGCCTGTGACGGAACTAAGTACGGCGCCACGGGCGCCGGAGCGACAGACAGCATGGCCAGAGGGACGCACGATGGTCCTTCCGGACGGGAGCGCGCCAGTAACGCCCGAGACACTGACGACGGTCGCGACAGAAGAGCCCATGGCCATAGAGCCGGAACAGCCGGCAGGCACTCACGTGGCGATGGACCAGATGAATGACTCGACGGCCGGCCAGGGTGCTCGCGCGACAGGCGGGCCTCCGGTGGACCAAATGCCGGTTCGCGAATCTGTCACGGTAAGCACCGAGCGACCGGTTGGAGGCAGGGTACGCACAGCACCACAGGTGGAACCGCAAAACGCGCTTGCTTCCGCGAAGGTTGAGCGTGATGAACCGGGATCGATGGGTATGCCGACCGCGGAACACGGCATGGCGCCGGATATGGTTGATGTCGCACACGGCGAGACTGCCAAGACTGAAATGGCTCAAGCGCGGCAAACCGCCGTGCGGCCGACTGCGCCCCGTAGAGAAGGCGCTATGACTGCTTCGAGGGCTGTGACGGTATCGAGAGACTGGCCTGAGGCTCTAGTTCGGTCCGCTCTGGTTGAGTCACTGGCTCGCCGTGAATCGGAACCCAACGCCCGCCCGGAGCTCGCAGTCGTTGTCGGCCCGATAGAAGGCCCTGATGTGTCTCACACGCCCCAGGCTGCAAGACCTGCTCTCACGGAGCCGGCGGGATGGTCGGTGACGCGTCAGATAGCGGCGCATGTGAGCGCACGAGCGGCTCAAGGCGGAGGTGAGTTCCGAGCCAGGCTTGTACCGGAGCATCTGGGGAGTGTCCAGATACGGGTCAGGGTGGTTCGAGGTGTCTGCACTGCCGATATCAGGGCCGACGACGCTGAAATCGCCCGGTACATCGAATCGCACAGCTCGGATCTGAAGGTCAGCTTGGCAGAGCACGGCATAGACCTGTCCGGGTTATCGGTGTCATCTAGGTCGAGGGCTCAGGAGGGTTGGGGCGTCGCGACATTGTCGCACTCCGAGTCCGACTGGTCCGCTCCCAGTTGGAATGGCGCCAATGCTCGGCAGCAGTATGCCGCGGCAACCTTCGCCGGCGGCAACTGGAGAGATGGTAGAGGAGAACGCCGTGGGGCGATGATGGGGAGCGGCGCCGGCATGGCGAATCCACACAGCGCAGTGAGGCAATCAGGCAGTCCGAGCCCGGATGAGCCCATTGCGGCGCGATGGGCCCGAGGTTTCGCCAGAATCGACTACCTGGCCTGACGGCCCAAGAGAGGAGGGATATGCGAGTGTATACGTCCAGAGTTGCCGGAGTAGCTACATACGATGCGGCAGGGTCGGAGGCGCCCAGGCGCAACCTGGGCAAGGACGAGTTTCTGCAGCTCTTAGTGACGCAACTTAGGAATCTCGACATAGGTGAAGGCGCGTCGAATCAGGAGTTCATAGCGCAGATGGCCCAATTTACCATGGTTGAGGAGCTCCAGAATCTGAGCGCAACAGTGACCGAGATGATGTCGAGGCAGATGATAGCGGAAGCCGGAGGGCTGGTCGGCAAGACCATCGAGGCCTGGCCGCCCGGGTACACCACACCGATAACGGGGCGTGTGAGCGCCGTAGAGGTAATAGCCGGGCTTCCGTTTCTGAAAGTAGGCGACATCAGGGTGAACATGAGCCATGTGACGAAGATCTCGTAGGGGTGTGGCGGGATGACGACCGACAAGATAGACAGGCTGAACAACGCGCCCATGAATTCCAGACCCGTTCGTCCGACGGGGCCGGTACAGCCCAGAACAGTCCCATCGCCGGGAGCAGCAGGCAGCGCGCCGGGCGCAACGTTTCAGGAGATGCTCGCCGGCGAGCTGGCATCGCCCGCGCTGTTGAGATTCTCCGCGCATGCGCAGGCCAGAATCACTGCGCGGCGGATGAACCTGGGGAACGAGGAGCTGTCGCGCTTAGCAGTCGGAGTGAACAAGGCCGCGGCCAAGGGAGCCCGCGAATCGCTGGTGCTCATGGACGACAAGGCCTTCGTGGTCAGCATCAGAAACCGGACTGTGATAACCGCAGTTGACGGCGAGAACATGAAGGAGAACGTTTTCACCAACATCGACTCGGCGGTAATCGTGTGATAGGGCCGGACCTCTCGTAGGAAGCCCTCGGACGCCCGCGACAGGGGCGTCCGGCAGACCCGGAATATTCAGACGGAGGTCGATAAAGATGATGCGTTCAATGTTCGCCGGGGTGTCCGGCACGCGCGCCCATCAGGTGCGCATGGACGTCATCGGCAACAACATAGCCAACGTCAATACCGTTGGTTACAAGTACGGCAGGGCAACGTTCCAAGACATGCTTTCGCAAACTGTCAGGGGGTCCATGGCACCCACCGAAAATCGCGGCGGAGTCGATCCCATGCAGGTCGGCTTGGGAACCATGCTTAGGTCAATAGACATCGTATTCACGCCGGGAAACCTGGAGTCCACCGGCAAGCTCACCGACATGGCGATACAGGGCAACGGCTTCTTCGTGGTCCGCGATTCAGCCGGCGGCTTGATGTTCACACGAGATGGCGCATTCAAGATCGACGCCAAGGGCAACCTGGTCCACCCATCCACTGGCTACCATGTGCAGGGGTGGAAGGCCGCCGCCTCAGACAAAATCGACCGCAGCCTGCCCATTGAGTCTATCGACATACCGCTCGGGACTAGCATGAGCGCGAAGGCGACAGACGATGTGTGGTTTGTCGGCAACCTGGAAGCCGGGTCCCCAACAGGCACCCAACATTCCACGTCAGTACCTGTATACGATTCGCAAGGGTTGCAGCATACGGTGAAAATGGAGTTCACCAAGACTGCCAACACCAATGAATGGACATGGAAAGCGACGTCGGGTGACTCCTCGTCTGAGGTGGGTAGCGGCGTGGTGAAGTTCAAATCGGACGGCGCGGTGAGCAGGTTGTACCGGCCTACGGGGAACGTGTCGCTTGCCGGCGATCTCGACGCCGCCTCGCCTCCTGGTGGTACCTTTGCGATATCTGTGTACGATTCACATGGAGTTCAGCACGACCTCATGGTGGAGATCTCGCACGACACAGACCATACGTGGAAATGGGAAGTGAAGTTCGGCGACCCGCCAGCGTCTGTAGACAGCGGCAGCGTGGAGTTTGATGCTACGACTGGGGCGCCAATCCTGCCCAGTGAGTTTCAGATTCCGACGATATCCATAGGTTCAGAAGCCACCATAGACTTCACGCTGAACTTGTCAGGCTTGCAGGAAGTGAGCACCGGATCGTCGGTTAGCGCCCAACAGGACGGCATCCCAGTCAGTTCCATATTGTTTGACCCAGGCACGGGGGCCTCGCTGCTGGGAATCAAGCCTGACTTCGCAAGCATCACCCAGGTAGGCGACGAATCCTCGGTCAGCTGGAGCACGCAGAGTGGTTATCCGGCCGGATCGCTGGAGACGTTCAACATCGACGACCGGGGGACTATCACCGGGGTCTATTCTAACGGGCAATACAAGGTGCTGGGCCAGATGGTTCTGGCGTCGTTTGCCAACTCGGAGGGGCTGATGAGGCAGTCCAACAACATGTATGCCGAGACCACCAACTCCGGCGCGCCGCAGCTCGGCGAGGCCACAAAGGGCGGTCGCGGTTCTGTGCTCGGCACTACGCTGGAGATGTCCAACGTGGACTTGGCGCGGGAGTTCACCGACATGATCGTGACTCAGAGGGGTTTCCAGGCCAACTCCAGGGTGATCACGGCTGCCGATGAGATGCTACAGGAACTCCTGGCGCTGAAGAGGTAACTTGCTTCCCGGGCGGGGCCGTGCGCTTCGCCCGGGCCGTTCCCGCAAGAAGGGGGGCGCTGCTTGGTGATAAGAGTAACGAAACTCAATGGTTCGCCGATACATGTTAACGCGGAGCTAATTGAGACGATAGCTTCCACCCCCGACACGGTGATTACTTTGACTAATGGAACGAAGCTTATCGTTGAAGAGCCCGAGGAGAAGGTCGTCCAGGAGGTAATTCGCTATCACCGTCTCGTCAATAGGCGGGCCGTGATAGTGCGGAACTGGGCGGACAAGTGATGAGGGGTTAGCATGGACATTGCCACAATAGGCGGATTCGTACTGGGGATTGTATTCATATTGATAGCCCTCATGAACAGCAGCTCAGGGCTGAAGCCGTTCTGGGATTTCCACTCGGTGTTGATAACCGTCGGAGGCACTCTGGCTGCAGTCATTGTGTCGTTTCCACTATCGCGGCTCAAGGATTTGCCCAGAGTAACTGCCATCGCTTTCCGCGAGAGAGAGGGCGACCCTGTTGCTATCATCGATAGCATGGTGGACCTCGCGGAGAAGGCTCGCCGCGAAGGTCTGCTGGCGTTGGAAGACAGTGTGAGCAAAGCTGAAGACGAGTTTCTCAAACGCGGCATTCAGCTGATCGTGGACGGCACGGATCCCGAACTAGTACGCGACATTCTCGAGACGGACCTGGCCTACATTGAAGATCGGCACAAGGTCGGGAAGAGCATGTACGACGCCGCGACCGCCTACGCGCCGGCTTTCGGCATGATTGGAACGCTTATAGGCCTAGTGCAGATGTTGCGTACCTTGGACAAGCCCAGCACCATCGGGCCTGCCATGTCGGTCGCCTTGATCACGACATTCTACGGGGCAGTGATCGCCAACCTGATCACTGGTCCCATCGCGAACAAGCTGGCCCTGAAGAGCGGCGCCGAAATCAGGCTGCGCGAGATGATGCTGGAGGGCATCCTGTCCATACAGTCAGGCGAGAATCCGCGCATCGTGGAGGAAAAACTCATGGGGTTCCTGGCGCCGAGAGACCGAGTGCGCGCACAGGAGCAGGCGGAGGCGCGCAAGGCCGGTAGGCGGGCCAGAACCGAGATGGCCGCGGAGGCCGGAGGGGGAGCTGTTGCGAGATGAGCAGGCGAAAGAGGGCAGAGGAATCAAGTGGCCAACCAGCCGCCTGGATGACCACGTACAGCGACCTGATGTCGCTTCTACTTTGCTTTTTCGTGCTGCTGTTCGCCTTTTCCACTATAGACGCCGCCAAGTTCCGCGAAGCGCTGATATCGCTGCACGGCGCCTTGGGCGTGCTGAACCAGGGGCCTGCCATGGCGAACCCGGCTGACCTTCCGATACCGCCGGAGAATCCTGTGCAGATAGGCGAAGACAGCCATGCAGACATAGCTCAAGGCCTGGAGAATCTACTGGTGCTCCAGGGGCAGTTGCAACAGTATCTGGAAGAGCGCGGTCTTGACGGCAAGGTACATTTGGAGTTGAACAGACGCGGGCTGCTCATCCGGTTCACAGACACGGTCCTATTTGACCTTGGTCGGGCGCAACTGCGCCTCGACTCGAGGCAGCTTCTGAAAGACATCTCCAAGTTCATCGGCCCCATCCGCAATGAGGTGATGGTGGAAGGCCACACCGACGACATTCCGCTTCGCCCTGAAGCTCAGTTCGAGACCAACTGGGAGCTGTCGACAGCGCGGGCGACCACGGTGGTGCGGTACTTTGTCGAGGAATTGGGGCTCGCTCCACAGCGGTTTTCTGCCGCAGGATACGGAGAATACCGCTACGTGATGCCGAACACATCAGATGGGAATAGGGCGATGAACAGGCGTGTAGATATTCTCATAGTTGCCATGGACGGCACGAGCATTGCTGAGGGAATGTGATGCCGCAGCCCAGGCGGTGACGGTCAGGGGGATCGGACGTATGCGAAAACGGCGACTGATGGCAATCCTGGCGATCTTGCTCATCGCAGCTGCAGCCATTGCCGGCTACGTCGTGATTTCCGGGCGCGGGCCCGCCGGCGAAGCATCTGCGGACGAGGACGGCGCGCATGGCGCGCGGGAGGCCAGCCCCGCCATGGGACCAGGATACACTTTTGAGACGTTCATCGTGAACGTGGCAGGCACGGGCGGGCGCCGGTACCTGAAGTGCACGATCACAGTGGAGTTCGACAGTAACGCAGGCGTCAATGAGGCTGGAAGCAAGATCCCACTGATGCGCGACGCGGTGATCGACATTCTCTCATCCAAGACCATGGAGGATCTTGAACCGGGCGCGTTGCGGGACGTGCTCAGGGCAGAGCTTGTGGCCACCATTAGCGCGCTGATAGCAAAGGCCAGGGTTACGCGGGTGTTCTTCAACGAATTTGTGGTCCAGTAGCACAGGCGCGGCCTGCGCCGGCAGGGCAGGGAGTGAGTGCATTTGGCTGAGGTATTGACACAGGAAGAGATCAACGCGCTGCTTGCTCAGTTCTCAGAGTCTAGTGAGGAGGTCTCGGCGCCGGCAGGCGCTACGCCGGAGGGACGAGCCTACAGGCTATATGACTTCAAGCGCCCGAACCGGTTCTCTCGCGAGCAGCTCAGGACCATTCACATGCTCCACGAGACCTTCGCGCGCCATCTGTCGACTACCCTGTCGGCTCACCTTCGTACGCCGGTGAAGGTGACCCTCGGCGATGTACAGCAGCGGATATACGATGAGTACCTGAGTTCGATGAAATCGCCGGCGGTGATGTACCTTTTCACTCCCGAACCCCTGGAAGGGCAGGCGGCAATCGAGTTCAACCCGTACATTGTATTCATCATGATCGACAGGCTAATGGGCGGCCCTGGCCGGGTGCGCGGACGCATCAGGGAGTTGACCGAAATTGAGGAGAACCTGGCGCGCAGCATTGTCAATCGCACCATGGAGGACCTGAGAGATGCCTGGGACCCTATGGTCAAGATGCGTCCGCACATCGATAGGTACGAGTCAAACCCCCAGTTCGCGCAGATCGTATCGCCCAATGACACGGTATGCCTCATTACATTCCAACTCAAGGTGGGCGAGGCATCGGGCAGTATGAGTATATGTATGCCCCATTCCACTCTCCAACCAGTGCTGCAACGGCTGAGCACGCAGCACTGGTACCAGAAAGGGAACAGGGTCAACCCGGAGAGGTCCTTTCAAGCCATAGCAACGGGGCTGGAGCGAGTGAGGGTTCCGGTCGTGGCGGTGCTGGGCCATGCTTCGGTTGACATGCGCGACATGCTAGACCTGCAGGTAGGGGATGTGATCAGACTGAATGAACGAACCTCGAGCAGCATGACTCTGGTGATAGGCAGGACCCCCAAGTTCCACGCCATACCGGGTCTTCGGGGGAAGAATCACGCTGTTCAGATAGTTCGGCCCCTGGACTCCAAAGAGAAATGAGGCGAATACCATTGCGCGACGAGACTGCCGGAAATGAGATATCGTGGGACGATGTGCAGACCGACGGCGACGCTGTTCCCAGTTTCGACTTGACGCCTGAGGTCCCCGACCTCGTAGGCCCGTCGACGTCTGCAGTGCGCGCTGCGGCTGCAACGCATGAGGAGCCCGAAACCTCTGCACAATCGGTGGTGCGACGGTTTGGTCAGGCATCCGCCGACATGCCCAGTGTCCAGCCGGTGCAGTTCATGCAGTTCGACGAGGCCAAGTCGGGAGCTGCCGTGGGCAACCTCGATCTGCTCATGGATGTGCCCCTGCCGGTCATTGTAGAGCTAGGCCGCACTACCATGCTGGTCCGAGACATTATGGCGCTCGGGCCTGGATCCGTTATCGAATTGGAGAAGGCCGCCGGCGAGAACGTTGACATCCTCGTCAATGGGCGGCTCATCGCGCGGGGCGAGGTCGTAGTCATAGAAGAGAACTTCGGCGTGAGAATCGTCGAGTTCATGAGTAATCCAGAGAAGGCAGTGCAGTAGCAAGATGGAGAGAAGCATGGCGGAGCTGTTGCTGAGGGCGGTGGCTGCCCTGACGATTGTGGCGGGCCTCATCTGCCTTTCAGGGCATCTGCTCAGAAAGGCGCAGGTCGCCGGGCTGATTCGAGCCGCGGCGAGCGGGCGCCGCATCAAGGTGCTTGAGAGTGCACGGCTCGGGCCTGACTCGTATCTCCATCTTGTGCACATAGACGACCGGACGGTGCTGGTGGCGACCGGCCGGGGCGGAGTGGCCTTGTCCGAAGCGACTGCCGCAGCTGACCCAGATGTCCGGGAGGTGAGCGCCTCATGAGTAAAGCGCGCACGCGCATGGAAAAAGCGAAGTCCCGGGCATTTGCCGGAGCGTGTGTAGTCGTTGTTGCGATAGGAGTGGCGCTGGCATGGTCGGCCGTCGCCCACTCGGCTCCCCTGCGTATTCCCGCGATACGCCTGGGCGTAGATGCGGCCGCGGGCCCGGGGGAAGTGGCGGGCACGCTTCAGATACTGGCGCTGCTCACCGTGCTTTCGCTAGCTCCGGCGATTCTTCTGATGATGACCTCTTTCACGCGGATAGTCATCGTCCTATCATTTGCGCGCAGCGCCATGGGTACACAGCAAGTGCCGCCAAACCAGGTCCTGATCGGGCTGGCTCTCTTCATCACGCTCTTCGTGATGATGCCGGTATTCGCTGAGATTAACGAGGAGGCGTGGCAGCCGTATATGTCCGGTCGGATTAGCCAGGAAGCTGCGCTTCAGCGCGGGACACAACCTATCCGCGACTTCATGCTTAGGCAGACTCGAGAGCAGGACTTGTCGCTCTTTGTGGATCTATCGGGGCGCTCGAGGCCCGCGGGCCCGGACGATGTGCCCACTTATGTTATTATCCCGGCATTCATGATCAGCGAGCTGAAGTCGGCTTTCCAGATGGGATTCGTGATATACATCCCATTTCTGGTTATCGACATGTTGGTCGCGAGTGTGCTGATGTCGATGGGCATGATGATGCTGCCTCCGGTGCTGATATCTCTGCCCTTCAAGATACTCCTGTTTGTACTGGTAGATGGATGGGGGCTAGTCGTGAAGTCTCTGGTTCAGAGCTTCGCGGGATGAGGAGGTACGGTAGTTGAACGAAGCTACGGTAGCGACCATCGCATCGCAGGCGATGTCGGTAGCATTCAAGGTCAGTGCTCCGGTGCTCCTCGCAGCTCTGACTGTGGGAGTCATCGTGTCGGTGCTCCAGGCTGCTACGCAGATACAGGAGATGACCCTGACGTTTGTGCCGAAAGTTCTGGCAATAGCGGCGGTATTGCTGCTTGCGGGACCCTGGATGATGCGGACGATGACCGGATTCGCCAGGCAGCTCTTTGCGATGCTGCCGGCTCTGGCGAAGTAGCCATGGGCGTGCTCGGGTTCACGGAGACCGGATTCCTCACATTCTTTCTGGTGCTGGTGAGGATGACCGGCCTGTTCATCTTGGCCCCTATGTTCGCGCATGCGAGTATTCCGGCGCAGGTGAAGGCGTGGTTCGCGTTTGCCGTAACCTTGGTTGTCTACCCGATGGTGAGCCAGACCCCGATGTCGGCGCCCGGAGAGGTTGCCGAGTTTGCCTGGGTGATCGCGCGCGAGCTATTCGTAGGGCTTGTTCTGGGCTATGTGGCATTGCTGGTGTTTGCCGCGGCACGGTATGCAGGCGAACTAATCGATACGCAGATAGGTTTCGGCATGGCTAATCTGGTGGATCCGTCTTTCGGAGCGCAGGTCACAGTGGTGGGCCAGTTTCATTTCCTGGCGGCGACCATGGTCTATCTGGCGGTCAACGGGCACCATTTCCTCATGGGCGCACTGGTACGAAGCTACGACGTGGTTCCCATGGGCCAGGCCGGTCTTTCGCCTGACCTATTCGACCTGATCGTGTCGAGGTTCGGAGAGCTGTTCAAGATCGCGGTGCGTATGGCTCTGCCGGCTGTGGTTTGCCTGCTCATCACGGAGATGAGCCTCGGAATCGTGGCGCGGGCTGTGCCGCAGATGAATGTGCTGATGGTAGGGTTTCCACTGAAGATATGTGTGGGACTGGCCGTTCTCGTCCTGGCCATGCCGGGGTTCGTGGGATATGTTCGGGTTGTGCTGGGGCGATTGCAGGAGGCCATTGTGCTGATCATAGGGGCCATGCGAAGCTGATTGGGCTGAATTGGCCGGGGGAGGTGAGGGCCGGTGGCTTCGCACGAGGACAGGACAGAGCAACCAACGCAACGAAGGCGGGAGGAAGCCCGAAAGCGCGGACAGGTGGCTCGAAGCCCTGATCTCGCCTCTGCTGTGACCTTCACGGTATGCCTATATGTGCTGAGGGCGGCCTTGTCATTTTCGGGCCGGACCATTGCCGGTTTGATCTCGTCCAGTATGGGGTATATGGGCAGCCTTGGCGTAGTCGACCTTACGGAGGCCGAAGCACACACGCTGTTCGTGAACGGGATGGGCGCGGTGCTTCTGGCTGCAGCGCCGGTGGCGCTGGCCGCGGCTGCGGCAGGTATGGGGGCTAATCTCGCGCAGGTTGGGCTGCTCACGACACCGCAGGCGCTGGCGCCCCAGCTTAGCAGGATAGACCCCATTGCCGGACTGGGACGCCTCTTCTCGAAACAGGCCTTGCTGGAGATGCTCAAGGCGGTTGCCAAGGTCGCGGCGATCGGCTACTTCGCCTATCACGCACTCAGGGCTAGGGCGCCATCGATGCTGATGATGGCCTATATGGACTTGGGCGAGGGCTTGAGGACCGCGGGCGATGCGGCTATGTATGTGGCAAGCCGGATGGTCATTCCGCTTGTGGCGATAGGCGCAGCGGACTACGTGATAAGGCGGAGGCAACTTGAACGCGAACTGCGCATGACCAAACAAGAGGTCAAGGAAGAGCTGAAGCAACAGGAAGGCGACCCTCTGGTAAGGTCGAGGATCAGGCAGCGCCAGCGGCAGTTGGCCATGAGGCGCATGATGGAGGATGTCAAGCTCGCTGATGTTGTGGTGACTAACCCTACACATTACGCTGTGGCGCTCAAGTACGATCGGGAGAAGATGAGAGCCCCTCACGTGGTGGCGAAAGGGCAACGGATAATTGCCCAGAGGATACGCGAGATAGCGGCTCAGGCAGGAGTGCCGGTAGTCGAGAACCCCCTGGTGGCGCAGGCCCTGTTCAAGTCGGTAG
Source organism: Bacillota bacterium (assembly GCA_019136685.1). Classification (GTDB taxonomy): domain Bacteria; phylum Bacillota; class DTU025; order DTU025; family DTU025; genus UBA5389. The sequence goes on from JAGVTS010000043.1 coordinate 11,029, forward strand.
AGGTCGGCCAGGAGATACCGCCGGATCTGTACAGGGCCGTGGCGCAGATACTGGCGTTCGTGTACAAGCTGGGGGCGCAGCGGGAGAGGAGGGAGTAGGTAGTGGCCGATACCCGTTCAGACGCGAGGTCCGCCGTGATCAGGTATCTAAAGAGCGGGGATCTGTTCATGGCCGCCACGGTCTTGCTTATCCTGGTCATGATGATCGTGCCGATACCCCCTGTCTTCCTAGACATGCTTGTGGCCTTGAACATGACGTTCTCCCTCGGGGTGCTGCTAGTGACCATGTACATCACTGAACCACTGCAGTTCTCGGTGTTTCCATCATTGCTGCTCTTGGCTACGCTGTTCCGGCTGAGCCTGAATGTATCGGCCACCAAGCTGATACTGCTGCGAGGAAACGCGGGATCGGTGATCCAGGCCTTCGGCGGTTTTGTAGTGGGAGGCAACTACGTAGTAGGGCTAATCGTATTCCTTATACTCGTAATCATACAGTTCGTCGTGATCACTACCGGCGCCGGACGCGTGGCGGAGGTAGCCGCCAGGTTCACCTTGGACGCCATGCCCGGCAAGCAGATGAGCATAGACGCCGACCTCAACGCGGGCATGATCACTGAGGAAGAGGCTCGACGGCGCAGGCTCAAGATACAGCAGGAGGCCGACTTCTACGGCGCGATGGACGGATCCAGCAAGTTTGTCCGGGGCGACGCAATAGCCGGAATCATCATTATCGTCATCAACATCGTGGGCGGCATCGTCATCGGCATAGTGCAGCTCGGCTTGAGCGCGGGCGACGCGTTCCAAAGATTTGTTCTGCTCACCGTGGGCGGCGGGCTGGTGAACCAAATCCCTGCCCTGCTCATCTCGACCGCCACAGGTATCGTGGTTACGCGGGCTGCGTCCGAATCCGACCTGGGCCGTGACGTCACCACACAGATGCTGGCACAGCCGCGGGCACTGTCCATCGCGGCAGGGCTTCTGCTGTTTCTGGGGATGGTGCCCGGTCTGCCCAAGGCGCCATTCCTGATCCTGGCATCGGCAGCGGGCTTCCTGGCTTTCAGAGTCGCGAGGTCGGCGCGAGAGGCGGAGCAGGCGGCGGCAGTGCCTGATCTTCCAGCGCTGGGGGCCGCCGAGCCTGAGGATGTGATGTCGTTGCTCCGGGTGGAGCCTATGGAGCTCAACTTCGGGTACGCCCTGATACCTCTGGTCGACGTGGAGCAGGGCGGCGACCTGAAGGAGCGAGTGGCGGCCGTACGGCGCCAGATTGCGCTGGAGCTGGGGATAGTCGTGCCGTCAGTGCGAATACGCGACGACATCCAGGCGCGGTCGAATGAGTACATCGTGAAGATCAGGGGCGTGGAAGTGGACAGGGGAGAGGTCATTCCCGACTCCTACATGGCCATGAACCCCGGCACGGCGACTGAGGAGCTAGACGGCATCCAGACGCGCGAGCCTGCCTTCGGGCTGCCTGCAGTGTGGGTCAGTGCGTCTAGGCGGGCGGAGGCGGAGATGATGGGATACACCGTCGTTGACCCCGCGTCGGTCATAGCCACGCACCTGTCGGAGATAATCAAGGCCAACGCTGCAGAGCTTCTGTCGCGGCAGGACACGCGCAATCTCATCGACAACGTCAAGAAGACTGCGCCGGCGGTGGTGGAGGAGCTGATCCCAGCCCAGATGAGCGTGGGAGAGGTCCAGCGGGTACTGCAGAACCTGGTCAGAGAGCGCATTTCCATCCGTGACCTCATCACGATCCTGGAGGCTCTGGGCGACGCAGCCGGAACCTACAAGGATATCGATGTCCTCACAGAATACGTGCGGTCTCGAATGGGGCGCTCCATATGCAGCCAGTACGCGGGTCCGGACGGGATAGCCGTGACGACGCTGGAACCTTCTTTGGAACAGACTCTTGTGGATTCACTTGACGCCACCGAGCATGGCGCCTTCCTTGCCCCCGAACCCGCCGTGTATCGGGCTCTGATCGCAAGCCTGGCAGCTGAGAGCGAACGCATGGCTGCAGCCGGGCAGCAGCCAATGGTCCTCACATCTACCAGCCTCAGGCCGCATCTCAGGCGCCTGGTGGAGCGGACCATTCCTCAGCTGGTTGTCTTGTCGTACAACGAGATTGTGCCGGAAGTCAAAGTGAACGCGGTTGGGATGGTGAGCCTTGACAATGCGAGTTAAGCGCTACGAAGGTTCGACTATGAAAGATGCACTTGACCGAGTCAAGCAGGAGCTTGGCCCGGACGCAGTCATCTTGGAAGCCAGACGGTCGCGAGGTCGCGGGCTCGGGGCATTGCTCAGCATCCTGGGCTTTGGGAAGGCCCCGGTCTTCGAGGTGCTGGCGGCCGTAGACGTGGATGGGGACGCTGACTCCCGTGGCTTTCAGGCCGTTACGTGGGTTCCGTCGCCTCTGGCAGTGCAGGAGGAGGCTCGCAAGGGGGCCGCGGTTGAAGCCCCGGCAGAGGCCGCGACGCAGACGATGGCGGAGCCGACGATGCAGGTAACGACGCCGCCACGGATACCTGAAGTGCCGCCGGCGCCTGTGATCAGTCCATCTGGACCGCTGGCTACCCTCAGAGTGTTGGAGCGGGAGGCGGAGGTAAGGGCTAGGGCTGCAGGTTTGTCTCCTGAGATGGCAGACCTTTACGCGCACCTAGTCAGCGAGGATGTGGCTGAAGATGTGGCATTTGCCATCGTGCACCAGCTGGGCATGGACGATGGATCGCAGCGCGAGACGGAGCTGTTCAGGGAATGGGCGTGCGAGCGCGCCGCCGATCTGGTGCGGATGTCGGGGCCGATACAGATCGTGCGCGACCGCAGGAAGGTCGTGGCTTTCATTGGGCCGACGGGAGTGGGCAAGACGACCACGATAGCCAAGATAGCGGCGGGATTTGCTCTGTTTGACAAGGCCCGTGTGGCGCTGGTCACTGCCGACACCTACCGGATTGCGGCAATAGAGCAGATAAGGAGTTACGCTGAGATAATCGGCATTCCATGCGAGGTAGTTCACAGCCCCAAAGATATGGAGCAAGTCCTGGCTGATCTGGCCGATTACGAGCTGGTGCTGATAGACACGGCCGGCCGGAGCCCTAACAATCCGGCCAGGATGTACGAGCTCAGGAACACGATCGATGCTGCAATGCCCGAAGAGGTCCATTTGGTGCTCTCATCCACCACTCGGCGGCGCGACCTCGACAACCTCATGGACAGGTTCGCCGCAGTCGGGTTTGATCGGGTCATCCTGACTAAGCTGGATGAGAGCATGACGTTTGGGGCCATCTTCAATGTCCACGCCAAGTGCGCCAAACCATTTTCGTATTTCACCAATGGGCAGAGTGTGCCTGAGGATATCGAAACCGCTACTCAGTCCCACGTGGCCGGGATGATTCTGGCGAAGTGGCGGATAGCCGGAGGACTGTAATGGAAGTCGCCGACCTAGGGAGGGGTACAGGAGGGAGTAGCATATGTCTGATCAGGCTGCAGAGCTAAGAGGGCTTGTTCGGCAATTCCAGAGGCAGAGTGAATCTGTCTCCCGGAAGACCGGGCGGAAGAGCCAGCCTGACGCTGCACGGATTGTGGCTGTGACTTCAGGCAAGGGCGGTGTCGGCAAGACCAATCTCGTGGTGAACCTGGCTGTGGCGCTGGCCGATGCGGGCATGCGCGTTACGATACTCGATGCCGACCTGGGCTTGGCTAATGTAGACGTACTGCTGGGCCTGACGGTGAGGCACAACTTGCACCACGTGATAAATGGCACGCTGTCGCTTGCGGATATCATCCTTCCCGGACCGCGCGGCATTGAGGTGATACCGGGCGCCAGCGGTCTGCGCGACATTGCCGACATGAAGGAGAGCGCGCGCAACAGGTTCATCGAGTCGATATCGGATGCTGTTCGCGATCGCGATTTGCTGTTGATAGACACGGCGGCCGGAGTGACACGGAACGTACTCGACTTCGTGCTGGCAGCACAGGAGGTGATTCTCTTGACCGTGCCCGAACCGACGGCGATGACCGATGCTTATGCCATGATCAAACTGATCTCTCGCTCCAACCCAGATGCCGCCGTTCGGGTGGTGGTCAACCTAGCGCCCAACAGACAGGAGGCTGAGAGCGCAGTGGAACAGCTGAATCTGCTGTCGAGAAGGTTTCTGAGCTTCAGTGTTGACCCGCTCGGATACGTGCCGCACGATCAGTCGGTGATGAAGGCCGTACGGAAGAGGCAACCGTTCGTGCTCGCATATCCCTATTCACCGGCCTCCACTGCTGTTGCCTCCATCGCTGGGGACTTGACAGGCCTGCCGACGCCCAGGGGATACGAGCCTGGCGTGACGTTGTTCATCCGGCGGCTGCTCAGGACGTCGGCGTCGGACTACTTGTTGTGAGGGTTGCATGATGCAGCTTCCTCCATTTGAGCCGGATGGTCGAATCCGGGTGAGGCTGGCAGATGCAGATGACTTCCCGCGTTTCTCGACGAAGATCGAAGGAAAGGCGGCGGATTCGGGTTACTGGATCTACGCGCCCTACACCGATGACTATCGGTCCATGATCGGAGTCCAAGACGAGCTTGAAGTGTCAATGATGTGGAAGGGCGCTGTGTACTACTTCGGTGCGACTGTGATCGGCGAAAAGCATGACAGGGTGAAACTGCTGCTGATATCGGATCCGGAATTCATCCGCCGTGAACAGAGAAGAGAATTCGTCAGGGTCCCTGTGATGCTTGACGCCGAAATCGCCTGTAACCCGATTCCGCGGGACACGTCGGCGGAGGAATGGGTGGCCGTGGTCGCCAGCGACATTAGCGGTGGAGGCGTAGCCCTGTTTATCTGGAACAAGGATGTGCCTGTGTGGCTTGGAATGGGTCGGCGGATTTGGGTTGCACTGCCCATAGGCTCGGGGGGAAGCAGAGTCAGGGTAGCGGGGCAAGTTGTACGGCTGGAGAAGCCGGAGGAGGGCCCGGCCGACGGCATGTCGGTGGGTATCAGATTCGTAGATGTTTCCGAGAGCGAACGCAGAGGCATAATCCGTTTCGTCTTTGACAGGCAAAGAGAGCTGATAAGGAAGTCAGTTCATCGGAGTGATGATTGATGGATAGCGTCGGTGTACGTGAGAATGTGAGTGCTCTGTGGGCCGAGTACAACTCCACGAAGAACGGACAGGTCAGGGAGAAGCTGATCCTGAGTTACCTGGATCTCGTGAAGTACATCGTAGGACGCATGCCTCAAGCCACAATCCCCGGCGTCGACTATGACGATCTCCTGGGCTACGGAGTCATGGGGCTGATGGACGCGGTGGAGCGGTTTGATCTGTCGCGGGGCGTGAAGTTCGAGACGTACGCGATGACGCGGATCCGCGGCGCCATCATTGATCACCTGAGGAATATGGACTGGGTGCCGCGTTCGGTGCGGCAGAAGGCGCGACAGATGCAGCAGGCTATCATGAGGGCTGAGACTCGCCTGGATAGATCGGCGACCGACCAGGACATAGCCGATGAACTCGGCATCGACATCGACACTCTTGACAGGTGGACGTGGGAAATCAGCAAAGGGACTTACCTTTCGCTGGACGAACTGATCACTGTGGACGAGGCGCATAATACTGCAACGCTAATTGACTTCATATCGGACGATACTAGCCCCGACCCCGAGTTTGTGATAGAAGTCGAGGAACTCAAGACTGCCCTGGCCGCCGCCATAGATGCGTTGCCCGAACGTGAGCGCATGGTAATCGCGATGTACTACTACGATGAACTGACCATCAAGGAGATAGCCAGTGTGATGGGGGTGTCTGAGTCAAGGGTATCGCAGTTGCACACCAGGGCCATGATGCGTATGCGGGTGGATGTGAAACGCGCTGCCGGGCAGTGAAGCACGGGGCCTGGCGTGCCCCATGGCACGCCGACCCCGTTGCGAAGCCTACTTGCCTTCGACGGTCTTGCCCTCGGGCTTGTCCTTGGGAAGCACCTGGTTGAGAACAGCTCCGATTATCGTTGCCAGGCTCATGCCGGCGAACTTGAAGGGGCCGAGAGGGACCACTACTGAGGACAGGCCGAACACCAACACAGCGGCTGCGATGATCCGGTTACGTGTGGAGTTCATATTGGCGCCTGAGAACAGCGTGGAGATGCCCACTGAGGCGATCATGCCGAACAGCAGAATGCTGATACCGCCCATCACTGGCGTGGGAATGCTCCGGATCACGCCGCCGACCTTGCCGAAGAAGGCCAACCCAAGAGCGAAGAACGCGGCGCCGCGCAGGATGGCCGGGTCGTACACCCCGGTTAGGCTGAGGGTGGCGGTGTTTTCGCTGTAGGTGGTATTGGCGGGTCCGCCAAGCAGACCGGCGAGCGCGGTGGCCAGGCCGTCACCGAGGATCGTGCGCCACAGGCCGGGGCTTTTCACAAAGTCGCGGCCTACGACTGCTCCGTTGGCGTTGATGTCGCCCCAGTGCTCGATGAGAGTCACTACGGCCACGGGCGCGATCACGGCAATCGCCTCCCAGCGGAACGCGGGGAAGGTGAGCTGGGGAAGGCCGATCCAGGCCGCTTCAGACACGGCGGTGAAGTCGACGATGCCTGCGGCGATCGAGATCAGGTATCCGGCAGTGACTGCGATCAGTATGGGCAGCATTTGCAGAAAGCCGCGAAACGCCAGCGACGACATGGCGGCGATGAAGAAGACCGCCAGGGCGATGGGCCAGTTGCTGGCGGCCATGTCGATGGCGACAGGCGACAGGGTCAGGCCGATCACCATGATGACGCTACCTGTGACCACGGGCGGGAAAAGGGCTTGGAAGAAACCGTGCCCGACAAGTCTGACCACAACAGCTACTGCCATATAGACCAGGCCCGCGGCCACGATGCCGCCCAGTGCGTATTGCATCCCGAATTCTTTGGATACGATCTGGATTACCCCGATGAACGCGAAGGATGATCCGAGAAAGATGGGTACTGTGCCGCCGGTTATCAAGTGGAAGAGGAGAGTGCCAAGTCCTGCGGTGAGCAGGGAGGTGCTGGGGTTGAGGCCGGTGAGGTAGGGGACTAGGACCGTTGCTCCGAACATAGCGATGGTGTGCTGCATCGAAAGCAGCACTTTTCTGCCGGTGTTCAATGGATACGCCTCCTCAAATCGAGTCTCACAGGACTCGTTTATTTGGTAGGATGTACTGTTCTCAATCTAGCACAGCTCGGCGCCGGCTGCAACAGTAAATTCGAGCAAATCCGACTCCCACATTCGGCGTGCGCATACCCTGCTCAACCAGCGCTAATGCCCTTTACATTCCAATATTGGAAGTGCTATAGTCTAGTTGTTTCACATCGCTTCGCTCCCGGAGGCGGTCATATCCCGTCGCAACTGCCGGCCGGACTGGATCGCAGCTCCGGCGGGATCCTGTTGGAATAGCCGACCGAGGTCGTCGGAATCCGCATTGCCATCGGATTCAATCAAACGAAAGGAACATGCCGTATGGAAAAGGTACTACTGATGACAGGTGGAGGATTCCATCCGTTCGGGCCATGCAGCAGCATAGCGAAGAGTTTCCTAGAACAAACGGGGATGTTTGCCGTTGAGGTTACTGAGGATCGCAATAGGTTTATGGACTTATCAGAGTTCAGTGCTGTCATAATTCATACTCAAGGCGGTCAACTCACCGATGAGCAGGAAAACGGATTGCTAAGCTACGTTCGCAACGGCGGCGGCATTGTAGGTATCCACTCGGCTGCTGATTCTTGGACCGGCAACAAGGGCTACATGGAGATGATCGGCGCCCAGTTCAGGGAGCATGGCCCGATGTCGGATATTGCCGTTAGCTACAGCAAGGACGCTGATGCCATTGTCCCCCGAGTTGAGAAGAGCTTTATTATTCATGATGAATTCTACATGCTTAGGCAGCATGCCAAAGAAGAGCTGACACCATTTATGTACGGCTGCCGGCACGAGAAACAAGAGGTCCTAGGCTATGTGCGGGGATACGGAAAAGGGAGAGTACTCTATACCGGACTAGGGCATGATGAAAGGGCCTTCAACACTCCGCAGTTTCAGGAACTCATCATCAAAGGGCTTGTCTACGTCACTGGCAAGATCAGCGACAAGACCATCCGTTTCGGCATTGTTGGTTATGGGCCTCTATATGGGATGGGCAAGTATCATGCAAATGGCATAGATAACACTACGGGGTTGATAACGACAGCCATTTGCGATAAAGATCCTGCTCGCCTTGAGGCGGCCAGGAATGAGCTCGGTGATATCCCCATATTCACAGACGCCTCGGAAATGGCCGAAAGCGGCCTTGTTGACGCTGCAGTAGTCGCGGTCCCCCCCAACGCTCATGCACAGGTTGTGTTGCCTTTGATTGAGAGGGGCCTCCATGTAGTTTCAGAGAAGCCCTTCGCAATAACGACAGCCGAAGTTGACCGAATGATAGAAGCTGCCAGGTCCAGGGGTGTGGTTCTTTCCGTATTCCATAACCGACATTGGGATTCGGATATCGTTACATTGAGGCGTATTATGGACCTGGGTCTGATTGGCCAGGTGTACTCTATTGAGTGCAACATGGTAGCATATCAAATGCCATATCCGGGCTGGCGAACTCACAAGGCTGTCTCCGGGGGCTTGCTCTATGATATGGGAGTTCACCAATTTGAGAAGGCGTTCCAGATAGCGGCGTGCAATTCTGAGGGCGCTTGTCGGATGCATAAGGCCTTTGTTTACGGTAACTACCTCAAAAAGGTTTGGCATCATGTCACTGTTGAGGATCACTGCAGAGCGTATGTGAAATTTGAGTCCGGCTTGGAGATGCAGCTTGTTCAATCAAATCTCTGTGCTGCGCCAATGCCCTTGTGGGTTGTACTTGGAACCCGCGGATCAGCTGTGATAGAGAGCTGGGATTGGGACAAGCCCGCAATCGCAAATACATACACAAATGGCAGGCTCACAAGAGTCGAATATCCGATTGTCCCACCTTGCAGCATACCCGACTATTACGACAGATTGGCTGAGAAGTACTATCGAAATCTTGCAGATCATATGCTTATGGATCTGCCTTTGATCATCACTCCTGAATGGGCAAGGAATCCGGTTGCGGCCATTGAGCTTTCAGAGAAAGCCTCTTTGGAAAACCGAGTGCTCGAAGCTGAGTTTGCCTTCTGATGCTCCAAAATGGAGGCAGGCCCGCTATGCGCGAGCGGGCCCGCCTCCAGGAACTACGTTGGGGAAATGGGAGACCTGCATCTATTTCTGCTCGGCTATATCCTGCTCAATGATCTTCACCGCGTCACGAAGAGCCTCGTGGACGGTCTTGTCGCCGCGAAGTGCGATCTCGATGGCCTTATCCATTATCACCCATACAGGATTCACTTCCGGCACCTCGGGCAGGATTGAACCGAAATTGGCCTGCATTCCGAAGCCTACGACCTCAGGCATTGCCTTGACATCAGGCATATCGAGAACATCAAGTCGCGGAGGGATGCCCTCTTCGGCCTTGAAGGACTGGTACATTGCTTCTTTAGTCGTGATATAGGCAATGAGCTTGGCGGCTTCAACCTGCCGCTTGCTGTAGGAGCTCACGTGCCACCACTTGATGCTCACAAACGGCGCTGGATTCACCCCATTGTCGAGCTTTGGAAGCGGAGCTACGCCGTAATTGATGCCGGCCTGCTTGATGCCGGGCAAGGCCCAGGAACCGTCGATGATCGCTGCCGCCTTTCCTTCACTGAATCTGGCGGGCGCAACCACATAGTCAGTGCCGAGTGGAACGAGTCCTTCATCTCTCAGCTTCTTGAGAAGCTCGACACCCTTCACGGAACCCGCGTTGGCAAGGCCAATATCGTTGACATCCCACCCCGATTTGGTTGGGGCGAAGATGTAGCCGCCGTAACCCGACATGATTGCATAGCTGTGGTAGAAAGTCTCCAGCGGCCACAAGATCCCGAACTTGTCCTTCTTAACCAGGTCACGCGATTTCTCGATCATCTCGTCGAAGCTCTTAGGCGGTTCGGGCCAGATATCCTTGTTGTAGATCATTGCTACGGCGGAGATGTCATACGGCACCCCGTACAGCTTGTCATCGAAGGTAGCGGCGTCGAGGCCCACCTT
>JAGVTS010000041.1 GCA_019136685.1 Bacillota bacterium
GGAGTCGTACCTGTGGGGCGCGGCAGTGTACCTCCGCGGCACCATCGATGCGGGCGACTACAAGCAGTTCATATTCCCGCTGCTCTTCTACAAGCGTGTGTGCGATGTATTCGATGAGGAAACCCGAGCTGCGCTGGCCGAATCTGGAGGGGACGAAAGCTTTGCTGCTTACCCAGAGAACCACCGGTTCCAGGTGCCGGCCGACGCCCATTGGCGCCGGGTCCGCAACACCGCCTCCGAAATTGGACAGGCACTCCAGTCGGGCATGCGCGCCATCGAAACCGCCAACCCCGACAAGCTCTTCGGCATATTCGGCGATGCTCAGTGGACCAATAAGGACCGCCTCTCCGATGCCATGCTCCGCGATCTCGTGGAGCACTTCAGCACCTTGGACCTATCCATTGCCAACCTACCCGAAGATGAGCTGGGACAGGGCTATGAGTATCTGATCAAGAAGTTCGCCGATGATTCCGGGCACACCGCCGCGGAGTTCTACACAAACAGGACTGTGGTTCACCTCATGACCGAATTGCTCGAGCCGCAGCCGGGCGAGTCGATCTACGACCCCACCTGCGGATCCGGAGGCATGTTTCTTTCCGCAATTGCCCGTCTACGTCGTCAAGACAAGGAGTGGAGAAACGTGCGCCTGTATGGGCAGGAGCGGAACCTGATGACTTCGTCAATCGCCAGGATGAACTGCTTCCTACATGGCATCGAGGACTTCCAGATCGTGCGTGGTGATACCCTGTCTGACCCCAAGTTCATCCGGGGAGACCGCCTGATGCAGTTCGACGTGGTGCTGGCCAATCCGCCGTACTCAATTAAGCAATGGGATCGGGCGGCATTCGCTGCGGATCCGTGGGGCAGGAACATATACGGCACCCCACCGCAAGGACGAGCCGACTACGCCTTCTGGCAGCACATTCTATGCAGCCTCAAGCCAGACACTGGGCGCTCGGCGATCCTATTCCCACATGGCGTACTATTCCGTCAGGAAGAGGCAGAGATGAGGCGAGGACTCATAGAGGATGATGTCATCGAATGCGTGCTCGGCCTCGGACCAAACCTTTTCTACAACTCTCCTATGGAAGCATGCGTGGTCATCTGCCGCACGACCAAACCCAGCAAACGCAGGGGACGGATCCTCTTCATCAATGCGGTCGACCAGGTTACCCGAGAACGAGCGCAAAGCTTCCTAGCCGACGAACACATAGAGCGTATCGTTGAAGCTTATCGCGGGTTCACCGATGAACCCGGGTTCACCAGAGTCGCGACATTGGAGGAGGTACGGGCGAAGAGCGGAAGGCTGAGTATTCCACTGTACGTTTCTGCGGGGGTTCCTACGGCTGACTCGAGCATCGCCGTAAATGGAGACTCAGCTGAGGAACCACTGACGACATGGGTTGCCTCAGCTTCAGAGGTACGCAGCCGACTCAGCGACGTGCTAGAGACATGTTTCAGTCATGCTGACCTCCCCGTTGTGCGTGACATCGTCGGGGGAGTCCCGAAATGGATGGATCGCAAAGAATGGAAGCGCCTACCCTTCGGTGCATTCGCGGACAGTATCAGTGACCGAGTCGAGCCTGTCGACGCTGCCGAAGAGATCTACGTAGGTCTTGGCGACCTTGACTCCGGAGACCTGCACATAAGGCGCTGGGGCAGGGGCGGCGATGTGATTGGCACAAAACTTCGCTTTCGCGAAGGAGACATCATTTTCGGTCGCCGGCGAGCATACCAGCGCAAGCTAGCGGTCGCTGAGTTCGATGGAATTTGCTCAGCTCACGCCATGGTCGTGCGGGCAAAGCCTGATGTGGTGCTTCCGGAGTTCCTTCCTTTCTTGATGATGAGCGACGCGTTCATGAACCGAGCCATGGAGATCTCGGTCGGCTCGCTGTCACCTACGATCAACTGGACCACTTTGAGACGCGAAGAATTCGACCTCCCGCCGCTTGACCAGCAGATGCGGATTGCCGAGATGATGTGGGCGGTGGATGCAGCGATCTGCAGCAGTGCGGCGCTTGTCGATGATCTGAGAATGTTTGTTGATGCGGTTGTCTCATCATATGCTGGTCCTCTAGCGTCGGAAGAATGGCCTCGCCGATCGCTCATGGATTTGGTCGACGTAGTCTCGGGCCAAGTCGATCCGAAAGTAGAGCCATACCGCTCAATGATCCTGATTGCACCGAATCACGTTGAGCAAGGTACTGGGAGGATAATGGAAACGCAGACGGCTGGACAGCAGAGCGCCATTAGCGGGAAATACCTGTTCGAGCCGGGCGATGTCGTATACAGCAAAATCAGGCCTACTCTTAGGAAGGCCTTCATCGCACCGTTCGAGGGCCTGTGTAGTGCCGACATGTATGCGCTCGGGCCAAGGCCGGAGTTGCTGCGCCCAAGATACCTTCTCGCGATCTTGCTCGGAGCAGACTTTACGTCCTTCGCGGAATCCAGATGTACTAGGACTGGCATTCCCAAGATCAACAGGGCCGAACTATCAGAGTACACGCTGCGAGTTCCGAGTATCGACATCCAGGATGCAGTCTGCAGGAGACTGGACCACATGGACAGCGCGCTGTCCATGGTGCGCGAGCACACAGCGCGGCTTCGAGAAGTACAGTCATCCATGCTGACGCTATCGGGAGGATCGAGATGAGTTTCACCGAATCCAACACCGTCGAGCAGATGATCCTCGATACGGTAACCGGCAAGAGTGCGGCGCCGTGGGTCTGGCGTGATCGCGGATCAGCCTACAGCGGCTCGCTTGGTCCCGAGCTCCGACCCACGCACTGGGAGTACGTGCCCGGCCCGCTCCTTCCACGTGGCATGGGCGACGTGATGATCGAACCCTGGGTGCGGGAGGCGTTGATCAACCTTAACCCCGACATAGCTGCACAGCCGGATAGGGCTGACGAGGTGATCTATAATCTGCGTGCGTGCATCTTGTCGGTTCAAGCCGATGGGCTGGTGCGGGCCAATGAGAACTTCATGGCGTGGCTGCGGGGCGAGAAGACCATGCCCTTTGGCCCGGACGGCGAGCATGTAACCGTGCGCCTGGTCGATGCTGACCAGCCTGCGAACAACAGGCTGACGGTGTGTAATCAGTGGACCTACCAGGTCGGCCTCGTGGAGAGACGTTTCGATATAGTCTTCCTGATAAACGGGCTCCCTCTAGTGGTTGGTGAGGCCAAAACACCTGCACGCAGCGCGGTAACGTGGTTCGATGGCGCTTACCAGGTGAATGAGATCTATGAGAAGCAAGTGCCCGCCATGTTCGTGCCGAACGTGTTCTCCTTCGCCACCGAGGGGCGAATGTTCCGATACGGATCCATCCGAATGCCCATCGATATGTGGGGCCCGTGGCGTGATGAGGAGAACCAAGAGGAAGGTCAACTCCAACACGTGAAGGCGGCTGTCGCTAGCATGCTTCGCCCTCAGGTAGTGCTGGACATAATGCAGAGCTTCACGCTTTTTGCTACTGACAAGAAGCACCGTCGCATCAAGCTCATCTGCCGCTACCAGCAGTATTCTGCAGCCAATCAGATCGTGGACCGTGTCATAAAGGGATATCCCAAAAAGGGCTTAATATGGCACTTTCAAGGAAGCGGAAAGTCGTTGCTGATGGTGTTTGCGGCGCAGAAGCTGCGCATGCACCCGAGGCTCGGAAACCCCACCGTGATCATAGTGGTAGACCGTGTTGACCTCGATACCCAGATCACCGCTACGTTCAGCGCCTCAGATATTCCCAACATGATCGGCGCGGGCAGTAGGCAGGAGCTCTACACCCTGCTTGCTCAGGACGCGCGCAAGGTGATCATCACCACTATCCATAAGTTTGCCGAGGCCGAGGGGACGCTGAATGATCGAAGCAACATCATCGTGATGGTAGATGAAGCTCACCGCACGCAGGAAGGCAACCTCGGCCGGAGAATGCGTGAAGCGCTGCCAAATGCGTTTCTGTTCGGCCTCACCGGTACTCCGATAAACCGCGCAGACCACAACACATTTTGGGCTTTCGGCGCAGACGAGGACACTCAGGGGTACATGAGTCGCTACTCCTTCCAGGACTCCATCCGCGACCATGCCACCCTGCCCCTGCACTTCGAGGCGCCGGAGGTGCGACTCCGGGTAGACAAGGCCGCCATCGACGAGGCATATGCGCAGATCACAGGCGCTCTCAGCGAGCAGGATCGAGACGATCTCGCCAAGCGTGCCGCCAAGATGGCGGTGCTGGTGAAGAACCCGGAACGAGTGCGCGCGGTGGTCAGCCACATGGTGCAGCACTTCCAAGCGAAGATCGAACCAAACGGCTTCAAGGCGCAGGTAGTAGTGCTCGACCGCGAGTGTTGTGTGCTCTACAAGGCTATCATGGACGAGCTGATTGGCCCGGAAGCCAGCGCCATCGTGATGAGCAGCGCACCCGGCGACCCCGAGGAGTGGAGTCAGCACGTTCGCGACAAGGATGAGGAAGAGAGACTCCTCGATCGTTTTCGCGATCCGGCCGACCCGTTGAAATTCGTCATAGTCACGAGCAGACTCCTGACCGGCTTCGATGCGCAGATCCTGCAGGTGATGTACCTGGACAAACCGATGAAGGATCATAACCTGTTGCAGGCTATCTGTCGCACGAACCGAACATTCGGCCAGAAGAAGACACATGGCCTGATAGTGGACTACATAGGCATCTTTGACGATGTCGCCAGGGCGCTCGACTTCGACGAGAAGGCAGTGCAGCAGGTCGTATCGAACATCGACGAGCTGCGCAAGGCACTGCCGATCCAGGTGCAAAGATGCCTGGCGTTCTTCCCTGGAGTCGACAGAAGCGTGGGAGGCTACGAAGGCCTCATGGCGGCGCAGCAGTGTCTTCCCAACAACGACGCTCGCGACAAGTTTGCAGCTGAATACTCGGCTCTCAGCACCATCTGGGAGGCGCTATCGCCTGATCCTGTTCTTGGTCCTTACGAGCGGGATCATCGCTGGCTTACCCAGGTCTACGAGTCGGTGAAGCCTCCCAGCGGTAGCGGACGCCTCCTGTGGCATGCCCTGGGGGCCAAGACGGTCCAGCTGATCAATGAGAACGTGCATGTAGAGTCAGTGCGCGATGACGTGGAGACTCTCGTGATGGACGCCGAGGTACTGGAGGAGATACTCCGGGATCCCGACCACGAAAAAAGAGCCCGAGAGGTGGAGATCAGGGTCATCGCGCGCCTCAGGAGACACCTTGGTAACCCTAAGTTCATGGCGCTGGGCGAACGCCTCGAGAAGGTGAAGGACCGCCATGAGCAGGGGTTTCTAAATAGCCTTGAGTTCCTCAAGGCGGTTCTGGAGATCGCCAGGGAGGTGGTCGAGGCAGAACGAGAGACTGATACCCGGGCCGAGCGCGACAGAGCGAAAGAGGCGCTTACTGAGCTGTTCAACGAGGCGAAGAGCAGTAATACGCACATAATCGTGGAACGCATTGTTGCCGACATTGACGAAATCGTCAAGAAAGTACGCTTCCCAGACTGGCAGCATACTAGCCAGGGCGAACGGCTGGTGCAGAAAGAGCTGCGACGCACACTACTGAAATACAAGCTTCACACTGATCAAGAGCTATTTGACAAAGCGTACAGCTATATCCGCGAGTACTACTAGCGATTCCGCATGGCACGAGCTGATTGGTCTCGTATCTTGGCTGTAGAAGCATTGGTAGAGGGAATCGAGTCGCTTGAGCGAATGTACAGAGCTGTGACGCATGGGACACGTCACCGTTCGTGAGGAGGCGATATGGATATGGAAAGCCGGCGCTTCAAGGAGAGACTTGGGGACTTCGACCGGGCGCTATCTCGCTTGACCGAGGGATTGGCTTTGGATTCGGATTCATCCATAGTCATTGACGGATGCATTCAGCGATTCGAGTTCACGTATGAGCTGTCCTGGAACACCATGAAGGCACACCTAGAATACCAAGGCCTCCCTGACTTCAGGACTCCCCGCGATGTGATCCGGGAAAGCTATAGAATAGGACTCATCGAGGATGGCGATGCATGGCTGGACATGATGACGGACAGAAACCTTACAGAGATTCACAAGCGAAAGCCCCGGGATTCATCCCGGGGATGAAGCGTTCCAGTCTCCGGCCTGTTCGCCGCTCCCGTGCTCGCTTGTTGCCTTCTGATGGCGCACATGGCACAATAATAATATGAGGGAAATCAAGTCTGGAAGGCATTCCAGGTATCTGCTTCTGTACCACATAGTATGGATTCCGAAGTACCGACGGCGCATTCTCGTCGAGCAGGTGGCTGAGCGACTAAAGCA
>JAGVTS010000151.1 GCA_019136685.1 Bacillota bacterium
TATGTCGGTTCGCGCAGATGACTCAATGAGGATTGTGTTCCGAACGCGACCGATGCCTGCGCCGGAGAAGGGCGAGGAAATGCTGATCCTGGAGGTGATTGACTATCATGAATAGCGATGGGTTCATCGAGTATGTTCCTGTTGTTGTTACGCCTCCGGGCGATACGCTCAAAGAGGCCCTTGACGAGATCGGAATGACCCAGGCCGAGCTCGCTGGGCGCATGGGACGTCCTAGGAAGACGATAAACGAGATCGTCAGGGGAAAAGCCGCCATTACGCACGAGACTGCATTGCAGCTCGAGAGGGTGCTTGATATCCCCGCGCACTTCTGGAGAGCCCTGGAGGAGAACTACCAGCAGCACCTTCTGAGATCCAGAGATCTACGTCTCCTTGAAGAACAGGCAGACTGGCTTAATGAGATTCCGATGGCTTCAATGGTGAGAGAAGGCTGGGCTGATGCCGGCGACACCACCGCCGAGAACGTCGCAAATGCCCTCAAGTTCTTCGGAGTCGCCAGCGTGGATACATTCAAAGACACATTTGGCTCACTAGTCGCGGCTTTCCGCCGGTCGCCAAGTTTCCAGTCCGACCACTGGGCTCTTGCTGCCTGGCTGCGCAGGGGCGAGATCGAGACACGCAGGCTCCGCTGTGTTCCCTACTCCAGGAAGAAATTCGAAGCCGCCCTCGCGCAGGCGAGGAAGCTGACTGTCGAAGAGCCCGCTATTGCCCTCAAGCAGCTCCAGAAGGTCTGCTCGAAGGCCGGTGTAGCTGTGGTATTCGTTCCTGAGCTGCCTGGGTGCGCTGTGTCGGGCGCAGCCAGATGGTACGGGCTGAGGAGAGCCATCATACAGCTGAGCTTCAGGCATAAGCGCGATGATCATGTGTGGTTCTCCTTCTTCCACGAGGCCGGCCACCTACTCTCGTCTTCCCCAGACGACGTCTTCGTTGACATTCCAGGCGAAGACGCCGCTGACGGATTTGCACGTGACTACCTGATCCCGCCTGCACCGTATGCTCAATTCCTTAACTCGGTTAGCAGAAGGAACATCAGCCACGAAGCCGTGCGGAGTTTCGCGTCCGAAATCGGAGTCGCGCCGGGCATCGTAGTGGGCAGGCTTCAGCACGACGGGGTTATCCCATATAGCCACCTGAACGGGCTCACTGTACCCATCTCAGCCGAAACCCTCGGCGCGTTATAGCATAAGAGCATGGCCCTCATGTACAGCAAGTCTGCGCAAATCACAGATCCGCTGCTCAGGCTCTTGTAAACGACATCAACTGCTCTGGGAGCATGGGAAGAGGGGGGGCCCAGGCAAAGTCCCGCCTCGCACCTCTTACAGATGACGTGGGATCCTCCCATCCGCCTGCGCCGCCCCAAGCAACTCAGCGAAGAACGTATTGCCTGATGGGCTGTGGCGTTTGAGCAATTCGATGGCATCCGACACATCGTCCATGGCTCTGTGTGTTTGGGTGGTCCGGATGTTGTGTGCCCTAATGAGCTCCTGCAATTTGGCTGAACTGTATCCATGCGTATGCCACCTGATGTCCTTACACGAGCAAGCCCAGGGGATATGTGCGGCCTGTTTGAACAGCCTGCATACGAAGGGTCTGTCGAATGACGAATTGTGCGCAATCAGGAAATGGGAATCCGACAGGATTGCGTGCACACGCTCGTTATCGAGCTGTTTGCCGCGCAGATCGTCCATAGTCAGGCCGTGAACGCGCATTGCTCCCGGGTGAATGGGCACACCGGGTTCCCTAAGGCCGCAGTAGGAGTCGATGACGCGCCTGATCTCACCTGCATTGTAGCTGAACTCAAATAACACCATGGCCAATTCCACAACCTCGTCCGTCCTCGAGGAGAACCCGGTCGTCTCAACGTCAAGAAAACACGCAGTCCCCAGCTCTGCGTTTGCCCTCCTGACGACAGAACCTCTGTCAAGTCCACTCACCCAAAGCACCTCCAACCCGCACTACTTCCCGACTTCAGTCTGCCGAACTCAGACTTGTTCTCGCATGTCACAGAATCTACAACACATGTTACCACACGTCCACGGCCAACGGTCGTCAAAGGCACGGGCGCAGCAGTATCAGCGTCAGGTCAGAAGGCCAACAGTCTCCCCACAGACACAACTCCAGCGAACTGGCTAATCCCAAGCCCGAAATATGCCGATGTTTATCTGTAATCATCACATTTGGCCATCACAACGACAGGGAGGAACACGCCATGTTCAACAAGCTAAGGCTCGGGGCCAAACTCGCTGCCGTTTTCATCCTGGTTTCACTTATCCCGCTTTCCCGAGTATCCGTGTTCGCGTACACCCAGTTCCGGAGCGCTATGAAGGCGCAGGTTCACGCGGCGATCTCCGCGTACTCCGACTCTGTGCGAGAGCAACTTGACTCGTGGGTCGCCAAGCAGCGTAACGACGCAACTGTGCTTTCGAACACCAGAGATCTACGGGAAGCTCTGGCGTATCTTGAGTCCACGGATTGGGATACAGATAGCTCTGAGTGGTTTCAGATGAAGACGGATATCCTGGATCCGCTCGGTGAGGTGATCGCACGAGAGTATGGGTATGCGTTCGTGTTCATCATGGACCCGAATGGGGCCGGGGTGTGGTCGAACGCTAAAGTCATCGAGGGCGCTGATCTCGTGACCAGGGACTACTTCCAGGGCGCCATAAAGGGCAGAGTCACATACTCGGAAGTCTTCTACTCTACTGTGGTAACTGACAATGTCATCGTCACCGGATCTCCGATATATGAAGCGGGTAGCAGGCGCATTGTGGGGGCTCTGGGGCTCGCGATGAGCACTTCGGACCTGGAGCGAAGACTCCAGGCCGGGCTCGAAAGCCTGGGCAGGTCCGCCGATGCATACCTGGTTGCTGCAGACGGCACTTTCCTCACCAATACCAAACACGGCATGTACTCCAAGGATGCCGTGCTCAAGCAGAAGATCGATACCGAGGCCACCAAGATTCTGGCAGAGGAGATAGCGTCACGGAGTGTGAACCGGACCCAGTCGCTCGAGTATCCGGACTTTGACGACCATGTCGCCTTGTCCGCGATAAGCGCAGTGATGTTGGGCGATCATCTGGCTGGGCTGATAGTGGAACTCGATGCCTCTGAGGCTTTCGCAGGCGCAAACCAGATGCTGAAGGCACTCGTAGTCGGTGTCGGTCTGATGGCCGTGGCGATCGCCATGATCGGGCTCTTCTTCGGACGGCGCCTCGCGAACCCGCTTACTACAACGGCGTCTATGCTCAAAGACATCGCCGGCGGCGAGGGCGACCTGACCAGGCGTCTTGAGGTTACAGCCGGCGATGAGATAGGCGATGTTGCCAGGTGGTTCAACATGTTTGCGGAGAAGATCCAGACCGTCGTGAAGAAGGTGCAACTCAGTTCGGAGGAGGTCACTGAGGCCAGCGTGCGGTTGGCCGATGTTGCCCAGGAGGTCGGCAGCGCCAGCCTACAGGTCACGTCTGCAATCGAACAGGTCGCGCTGGGCACCGGTGAGCAGGGCAAGATGTCGGGCGAAGCCGCCCAGATGACGAGCGAGCTTTCGCGAGTCATTGATTCCATAGCAGCAGGCGCGGAGGCTCAAGGCAAGTCCGCCAGCAGCATGGCATCGGCTGTCGTCAGTATCTCCGAGACCCTCGCCAAGTCACAAAAGGCGGTAGGGAAAACGTCAGAGCACCTCAAGCACGCCACTGCTTCAGCGAACGATGGAGTCAGAACAGTCCAGATGACCTCAGACGGCATGGCCACGATCAGTCGCACGGTCTCGGAGGCGGCACAGCAAGTTCAGGAGCTCGGGCGGCACTCCGCCCGGATCGAGGGCATCGTACTAGCCATACAGGATATAGCAGAACAGACCAACCTGTTGGCCCTGAACGCCGCCATTGAAGCTGCGCGAGCCGGGGAACATGGCAGAGGCTTTGCGGTGGTGGCGGACGAAGTTAGGAAACTCGCCGAAGGAGCGGGCCGGTCCGCCCGGGAGATCGAGTCGCTGATCAAGGAGATAACCGGAAGCATCGGGCAGTCGGTGGAATCGATGAACACAAGTGTGCGCGAGATCGAGAAGGGAGTGGCGCTCTCTGCCGAGACCCAGCAGGCGCTCGCCAGGATATCCGAGCAGGTGACGAGCACCGAGGCGCAAATGGCCGAACTGCAAGGCGCTTTCGACGACCTGGCAAAGGCTCAGGTTGTGCTCACCGAAGCAACCGACAGCATCGTAGACATAACCGAGGCCAATTCCGCCGGAGCGGAGCAGATGGCAGCGCAGAGCGCTCACGTCGCAGACGCAGTGTCGTCCATAGCGTCTATCATCGAGGAAACGGCAGCCAGCGCGGAAGAAGTGTCGGCGTCATCAGAGGAACAGCATGCGGCGATAGAAGAGGTCGCGACGTCAGCCAAGAGACTGGCCGAACTCGCGGCAGACCTCAACTCCATGGTGGGCGGGTTCAGGGCGTAGTTCTAGATGTGCCGTAACCTACTAGGCTGCAATGTTCTGTAGGACTCAGGCCCCGCTGGTGAACGAACCTCACCCGCGGGGCCATTTGCCTCCAGGAAGCTTCGCTGACTATGCGGCAACCTACAACCGGGCCTTACTCTTCGGGATTCCGTTGCTCCGTCAGAACGCACACAACCTCCGCATCATGCAGTTGCATCTTCAGTCCTTCCGAGCATGGTTCGCAGCGCACGCGCCCACTGCCTCCATCGATATCGAAGTCATCCACGGCTGTGCGCTCATGGGCACAGGCGCAGGAATTGTCGTGGGCACGATCGTACGCCTGACCGCCCGATGGACCGGATCCATGGCCACCGGCGTCGGCATGGGCACTGGACCTGTCCGTCCCGGCCTGAACTACTACCACCCCGTCCGCGATGCGCCCAGGGTTGACTACGATGTACAGATCCCGACCGTCTGCCATCTCCCAGTGCCCGACCTCGAGCCCATCTGAGGCTGAGACTACGCCATCCATGTCCACATATCGGGCCCCGCGGATCAGCGCGGTCAGCTTGGCCCGGAGCCTTAAGGCAGCGTCCAGGTACTCTCGCGTGTCGTCTTCGAGGAACGGCATCTTGTCCAGCCCCAGCCAGAAGACTGAACCCAGTATCAACGCTCTGTTCAGGTGGCGATGCAGGCGCTGCGCTCTGTCCCGCCCATCCAGCTCCCTCCTGGGGTTGACCATATTGACCTGCACGTATTCGGGGAATGTGTACTTGTACAAGTTGAAGAACTCGTCGTATGGATCACCGTTCCAGGTGAGATTGCCCCACACATAGCTGCCGTAAATGTCGCCGCAGTTTTCGATCATCAGGAAGCTGTCGGGGTTCATCGACCTAAGCCTGGCCAACAGGTCCTTGACTAGGCCGAGGTACCCGCGGTTGAACTCGCCGATGGACTCATGCGAATGCTCGGGGTCGAAACACGCCCAGGGCTGGGCCGAACCCAATTGGTCTAGGTAGATCCCGGTGGCATGCGAACACTTGGCCATCCAGCCGGCTACGTCCATCAGATAGTTCTTCCACTCGTCGTGGGATGGGCAGAGCACGACGAAATTGTGCGGGCCGTACGATTCGTGGATCATCTCGCCGTTTTCGTCCTTTATGGCCCACTTCACACCGAGCGAATCGAAGTAGTCGGACGTCTTTTCGAATATGCGGGAGTTAATGTAGAAGGTGACGAACCCGCCGTGCTCGTTGACGTACCTGCACCCTTCGGCCAGTTCCCACGCTGTGCCTAGCTCCATGTCGGGGTAGTACTCCGGATAGTTCTGGTCGAAGCCCTTGCGGTTCCACGAGGCGATGAACATGTGCCTGGCGCCGAGCCTGGTACGTCCATCTTCATACATACGGGGGATGTCGCGGAACTTGTTGAAGATGACCCCGTCTCGCTTGAAGTTGTAGCACTGGTTCAACACGTACTCGTCGTCAAGGAATGCCGGGTGTTTCGGCATCGGCATCACTGTGTCTGCCCACTGCCTGTAACGCCTGGCGCCCCATCGCCAATCATCGCAGGTCACGGCGATGCCATAGTCAGGCGATTCCCAGGTTTCGCCGGTCAGCACCTCTACATGTTTGCGGAACGCCCAACCCATCCAAGGGCCGTCCGGGCAGTTGGGTCCCCCCGTCTCTACCCGGAGCCCCGTCACGATGAAGTCGGGATCGTAGGAAGCCAGATACAGTCCGTTCTGGGCATCGTAGTAGTACATCCAGTTCATCGACGCAAGCCCGCAGTAATTGATCTCCCTGGAAAACACGCCATCCTCGCC